>DAOQRQ010000176.1:0-6457 GCA_035355815.1 Ferruginibacter sp.
TTATTGATTTTGGAGCCGAAGGGCTGCGTGACAAAAACGGCGCCCGGTTTAAGGAGAATGTGGATTCACTCAGCATTTACCTCGCCGGTCTTTTTAACGACAAAACAGCAGCAGAATATAAAAAAGAATTACAGCTGGGCTATAAGAATAAAGACAGGTATCACAGCCTTAAAAAAAGAATATCCTTTTCACAATACAAAGAACTCAGAGATTTTCCTTTGGTAAAACTCGGTAAAAATAAAAGCGGCTTCATTATCGAATCAAAAGATAAACGCATTAACCCGTATGTATTGCTTGCCAACAGAACCATTGGCCTGTCGAGGAACAATGCCTCCAATGTTGGATTGGAACAGAGTTACGACAGCCTCCTGAAAGGCAAGGCAGGTGAACAACTGGTACGATATATGGCCGGCGCCTATATGCCGGTTGATGGCGGGGAAGTGGAACCGGAAAATGGCAAAGACATCATTTCTACCCTCGACACCTACATACAGGATGTTGCCGAAAGTGCACTGATGAAGATGTTGCGAAACAATAACTCACTTCACGGTACTGCCATTGTAATGGAAACAGCTACCGGTAAAATAAAAGCGATCGCCAACCTCGGAAAGCAAAGAGACAGTGTATATACCGAAGACCTGAATTATGGCATTGGTAAAGCCACTGAACCGGGATCGGTATTTAAACTGGCAACACTCATAAGCCTGCTTGAAGACAAGCATGTGGACATAAATACCATTGTTGATTGCGAAGGAGGTGAAAAATTATTTCATGGATTGCCAATAAGAGATTCTCATAAGGGCGACTACCAGGTAACCGTGAAAGACGCTTTTGCAAAGAGCAGCAATGTGGCCTTTGCAAAACTGGCTTATCAGTATTACCAGGAGCATCCTTCCCAATTTCTAGACCATCTGCATCATTTCCGCCTGGACCAGATGACGGGAGTGGACATCACGGCTTCCTCCGGCAGACCACTCATAAAAAATGAGAAGAGCAGAAGCTGGAGCAAGACCACCATTCCATTCATGGCACATGGATACGAAGAACTGGTTACACCATTACACATGCTGATGTTATACAATGCCGTAGCCAATAACGGAAAGATGATGAAGCCATACCTGGTAAGCTCAATAAGAGAATATGGAGTGGAAGTGAAAGCCATCCAGCCACAGGTGCTGGTTGAAAAGATCTGCAGCGAAAAAACACTGAGCCAGGTAAAAGAATGTTTACTGGAAGTAGTGCAGGGAGAACATGGTACCGCAAGAAAGATAAAAGACAGCAGCTACCTCATCGCCGGTAAAACAGGTACGGCCGTAACGGCGCTTAATAACAAAGGCTATAACAAAGGAAATAAAATATACCAGGCATCTTTCATTGGTTATTTTCCTGCAGAGCAGCCAAAATATACCATTGCGGTGGTGATACAAAACAGTATGCAGTCGAGAATGGTTTACGGTGCCGATGTTTCCGGTGCAGTGTTTAAAGAGATAAGCGACCGCATTTACGGAAGCTACCTCAGCTCAAAAAGATACCAGGCAACGTCCAGCACAGACAGCACACAGTATACCTATTACGGATCAAAGAACGAATTCGCATCCGTGTTCAATTACCTCGGTATGCCTTTCATTGATTCAGCAAATGAAGGGTACTGGAGATATGCACAGGTTCGCAATAAAAGCGGCATTTTAAATACCAGGCCAAATGCACCGGTAAGCGGTTCCGCTGTTCCCGATGTGGTGGGTATGGGATTGAAGGATGCGGTGTACCTGCTGGAAAACATGGGGCTGAAGGTTTCCGCCAGCGGAAGAGGAAAAGTGATCAACCAGTCGCTGGCCGCCGGCACAAACATCAATAAAACACAAACCATTTCATTAACACTGAATTGATACTGCAGGACATACTATATAAGGTTTCCATCCGCTCAGCAAAAGGGAATACCCGGGTTGAGATAAAAAACCTTTGCATTGATTCAAGACAGGCAGAAGCCGGCTCCTGTTTTATTGCATTAAGAGGAACAAAAGCGGATGGGCAGGCTTACATAAATGCCGCAATAGAAAAAGGTGCTGTGGCAGTTGTATGTGAATCGCTGCCTGAAAATGTAAAAGAAACCATTACTTATATACAGGTGGAAAATGCTGCAGAAGCGGCAGGATACATGAGCCATAATTTTTATGGCGAGCCTTCTTTGAAAGTAAAACTGGTTGGCGTAACAGGCACCAATGGCAAAACCACCATCGCTACCCTGTTGTGGAAATTATTTACTGCATTGGGTTATAAATGCGGATTGATCAGTACGGTTCAAAACCAGGTTGGTGATACGATCATTGAAGCTACGCATACCACTCCGGATGCAGTCAGTATTAACGCATTGCTTAAACAAATGGCTGAGGAAGGATGCGGCTATGTGTTTATGGAGTGCAGCAGTCATGCCATTCACCAGCACCGCATTGCCGGGTTGCAATTTGCCGGGGCTTTGTTCACCAATATCACCCACGATCACCTGGATTATCACAAAACATTTGAAGAATATATCCGGGTTAAGAAATCGTGGTTCGACAAACTTCCTTCTTCGGCTTTTGCCATCAGCAATGCCGATGATAAAAGAGGGGCCGTGATGCTGCAGAACACAAATGCAAAAAAATATTTCTACAGCCTGAAAACAATGGCTGATTATAAAGGCAAGATACTCGACAACAGCCTGGAAGGCCTGCACATGACCATCAATGATAAAGAAGTGTACTTCCGGCTCATCGGCGAATTCAATGCGTATAACCTGCTGGCGGTATACGGCGCTGCCATTTGTTTGGGAGAAGATAAGGAAAAAGTATTGCAGGCGCTCAGCAGTTTGGATGGGGCAGAAGGAAGATTTGACTACCGCATCAGCAAAAATGAAAAGATCACCGGTATTGTGGACTATGCCCATACACCCGATGCATTGCTGAACGTGCTGGCAACCATAAAAAAACTACGCCGTGGCAATGAAAAAATAATCACCGTTGTGGGTTGTGGCGGCGACCGGGATAAAACAAAACGGCCCGTAATGGCTGAAGTGGCCTGTGAGTACAGCGATAAAGTGATCCTTACTTCCGATAATCCAAGGAGTGAGGACCCGTTGGAAATTCTGAAAGACATGGAAGCCGGGCTGAATGCCGCAACAAAAAAAAAAGCCATTTCCATCGCCGACCGGAAAGAAGCTATTAAAACAGCCGTAAGCCTGGCAGCTAAAGAGGATATAGTACTGGTGGCGGGAAAAGGACATGAGAAGTACCAGGATATAAAAGGAGTGAAGTATGATTTTGACGACAAGAAGATATTGAATGAAATGTTTGAGTTATTAGAAAAATGATTTAAAGATCTGGTAATGTGCTGATTTTAAAATTGCAGAAGTAGTTATAATGAAAAATAAAAGGTGAGTTGATTAATCATCAAATTTTCAAATCACCAAATTGAACATATGTTGTATCACTTATTTGATTGGCTAAAGAGCGCTGGCTACCACTTCGTTGGAAGTGAACTGTACCGCTTTCTCAGTATCCGGGTGATGCTTGCCATGATACTAAGCCTGGTGATAACAACGGTGTATGGAAAAAAACTGATCAGGTACCTGCAGAAAAAACAACTGGGCGAATCGGTACGTGATCTTGGCCTGGCGGGTGAGCAGCAAAAGAAGGGAACGCCAACCATGGGAGGTATTATCATCCTGCTGGCTATTTTAATTCCAACTATTTTACTGGCTAACCTGGATAAAGTGTATATCCGCCTGATGTTGTTGTGTACGGTTTGGTTGGGGGCCATCGGTTTTATTGATGATTATTTAAAAATACGGGCTAAGCGTATTGCCCAGGCAAAAGGGGTTACTTACAAAAAGAGCGACAGCGATGGCCTGGCAGGCCGGTTTAAAATATTCGGACAGGTAATGCTGGGTGTCATCGTAGGGGCCACGTTATATTTTACACCAAGCGTGGTAGTGAAAAGGGAAGTATTGAAATCAACGGTTGCCACTTCGCAGGCTTCTACAGATGAACCTCCTGCAAAGTATGATTCCATCATGATCGATGGAAAGATGAGGTATTTCACGGATGCAAGGACTGTCATTACCACCATTCCCTTTGTGAAGAATCACGAATTCAATTATGCAAAACTTCTACCTAAGAGCTGGCGTGGTTATACATATATTCTTTACATCATCATCGTAATATTCATTGTAACGGCAGTAAGCAATGGTGCTAATATTACGGATGGTTTAGATGGCCTTGCCACGGGCGTAAGTGCCGTTATTGGGATTGCTCTCGGCATTTTCGCTTATGTAAGCGGCAATATAAAATTTGCGGAGTACCTCAACATCATGTACATCCCCAACCTGGGAGAATTGTCCATTTTCATTGCAGCTTTTGTAGGAGCCTGTATCGGTTTCCTTTGGTACAATGCCTACCCGGCTCAGGTTTTCATGGGTGATACGGGCAGCCTGGCATTGGGGGGAATTATTGCTGCTCTGGCCATTATTGTGCGTAAGGAACTGCTGATCCCTTTCTTCTGCTTCGTATTCCTGGTGGAGAATTTAAGTGTGATGATTCAGGTAGGCTATTTCAAATATACAAAGCGAAAGTATGGCGAAGGCAGGCGTGTGTTCTTAATGAGCCCGCTGCATCACCATTACCAGAAACTGGGATACCACGAGAGTAAGATAGCAGTGCGGTTCTGGATCGTAACCATATTAAGTGTGCTGATGGCCATTGTGACGTTGAAACTGAGATAAAGAGTTTATTGAAAAACCAACGGAGATCTGTAAAGACCAATTTCACGTTTTTCAAGTTGACCAATGTCCGGAAAATATGAAAACCCGAAGTACCCGACCGGCAACAACCCGTTAAGTTCTATCCATTGAAAAACCAATTAATCCGTCATTTAAAATAATGGCGGAGAACGACAATGAAGAAAAGATTAGTCATACTCGGTGCAGGTGAAAGCGGCGTGGGCGCCGCCTTGCTGGGTATGCAAAAAGGGTATGATGTATTTGTGAGTGACGGCGGCGAGATAAAAGACAACTACAAAATGGAATTAAGAGCAGGCCATATTGACTTTGAAGAGCGGCAGCATACGGCTGAAAAGATATTGAATGCAGATGAGGTGATGAAGAGTCCCGGCATACCGGAAAAGAATGAACTGGTGAAACAGATACGGGCTAAAGGCATTCCCATCATCAGTGAAATTGAATTGGCTTACCGCTACAAGGGAAACAGTAAGATCATTGCCATCACCGGCAGCAATGGTAAAACAACCACCACGGCATTAACCTATCATATCTGTAAAACCGGAGGCGTTGATTGCGCCATGGTGGGCAATGTAGGATATTCTTTTGCCAAACAGGTGGCCGAAGACCCCAAACCGCTGTATGTGGCTGAGATCAGTTCCTTTCAGCTGGATGATATCAAAACATTCCGGCCGGATGTGGCGGTACTCACCAATATCACCGAAGACCACCTGGACCGCTATGAATATAAGATTGAGAATTATATAAGCAGCAAGTACCGTATCGCATTGAACCAGCAAGAAGAAGACATATTTATTTACAACATGGATGACGAAGTCACTGTGAAAACAATCAGCAACTATTCCATTAAATCAACACCAGCCCCAATTACCATGAGTAAACAACTGCCACAAGGTGCTTACCTGCTCAATGCAAAAATGCACCTCAAATGGAAAAATGAAGAGATGCAGATGAGCATAGAAGACTTTGCCCTGAAAGGGAAACATAATCATTATAATAGTATGGCCGCCAGCCTGGCTGCCACCGCTGTTGATATCCGCAAGGAAAAAATAAGGGAGGCCCTCCAAACCTTCGAAACCCTGGAGCATAGAATGGAAACAGTTGCCACTATAAAAAATGTAGAATTTATAAACGACAGTAAAGCCACCAACGTGAACAGCACCTGGTATGCCCTGGAAAGCATGGAGAAACCGGTAGTACTGATACTGGGTGGGGTGGATAAGGGGAATGATTATTCCTTACTTACCGAACTGGTAAAGGAAAAAGTAAGGGCCATTGTTTGTATGGGAACAGATAACAGTAAGATACATGAGGCTTTTTCGGAGATCGTTCCAACGATGGTCAATACCGATAATGCAACAGATGCGGTACGCTCGGCATTTCATTTTGCCAGCAAGGGCGATGTAGTGTTGCTAAGCCCTGCCTGTGCAAGCTTTGATCTGTTCAAGAATTATGAAGACAGGGGAAACCAGTTTAAAAAAGCAGTTAAGGAGTTATAGCCCCTATCCCCTAAAGGGGAAAGGAGCGAAGTTGAACAGAAAGTAAAATTAGTTAAAAATAAAAAATCGATAATCCCCCTTTAGGGGATAGGGGAATGGCCGAACAAATAAACATACGATCCTTCTTTACACCCAACATCAGTAACATGGGTGGTAACCTGGTGAGCAAAACCCGGGGCGATCGTGT
>DAOQRQ010000177.1:0-6441 GCA_035355815.1 Ferruginibacter sp.
GGCAGCGCCACCTGGGCCAATATACGTGGCGTGCTCACCAACAATATCCGAAACCTGAAATTATATGAGCAGGACGATTACCAGGCAAAGAAGATAGACGTTTGGGGCATCAGCGACAAGAACCTTTTCCTGGAAGCGAATAGAATTTTAAAGCAGCAAACCCATCCTTTCTTTGCCGTTATTCAAACGGCCGATAACCACCGGCCCTATACCATTCCCGAAGAAGACAAGGGAGAATTTAACATGTTGTCTTTTTCGGCCGACTCGTTAAAACGGTTTGGTTTTGAAAGCAACGAAGAGATGAACGCCTTCCGCTATACCGATTTTGGTTACCGGAAATTCATGGAAGCGGCAAAGAAAGAAGCGTACTTTGATAATACCATTTTTGTTTTTGTAGGCGATCACGGCATCCGCTACAACGGCACGCTGGAGTATTTTCCAAGAAGCTGGACCGAGCAGGGCCTCACCTGTGAACATGTACCGCTGTTGTTTTATGCACCAAAACTGCTGCAGGCAAAAAGGATCAGTGATGTTTGTTCGCAGGTTGATATCTTACCCAGCATTGCATCTGCCGTTGGTATTGCGTACAACAACAATTCAATGGGAAGGAATTTGTTTGACAGCACATCCATGCAATACAGAACGGCGCCGCCTGCAGAAAGATTTGCTTTTGTGATAGACCATGATGTAAAGACGGTTGGCCTTGCCGGCAATAAATATTATTACCTTAAGAACTTTAAAACAGGTAAGGAAGAACTGGTTTCTATGACGGGCAATGAACCCATCCCGCTGAATGCCGAAACCGACAGCATCAAAAGATCGCTGCAGCGTCTCACCGATGCGTATTACGAAACAGCTAAATACCTGCTGCTTAACAACAAAAAAAAGCAATAGACCCTTCCGCTCATATCCGTATTTATCGGTGTCATCCGTGTTTCTATCCCTGCTTTCGTTAATTTCGCTTTCTTTGTTCAGGCTTAAGAAAACAAACAGGCATGCTCATCAACTGGCGGGTTCCTAAAACAATTCAATGGATAGTGAAGCTGTTCTTCATTTACCTGTTCATATTTACGGCATTCCGTATTGCCACGGTTATATTCTTCAAACCCAAATCAACCGGTGTTTTTGA
The DNA here is from genome assembly GCA_035355815.1 of Ferruginibacter sp. GTDB lineage: Bacteria > Bacteroidota > Bacteroidia > Chitinophagales > Chitinophagaceae > Ferruginibacter. Next base: position 1,130 of record DAOQRQ010000177.1, read on the forward strand.
ACTGATCCCTGCGTTCTGGCTCGGACTTAAATACGATCTGCGCTGGATCGCCATCATCTTATCACCCATTGCCCTGTTCTCTTTATACCCTCGCCTGTCGCCCTTTTACAGCGAATACGGAAAAAGAAGATGGACCGTCTACCTGGGCATCATCACCTTACTGGTTTTGTTTTTTTACGGCGCCGATTTTGGCCAGTTCGCTTACATCAATGCCCGGCTCAATGCCGATGCGCTGATCTTTGCCGAGGACCCCCGGGAAAGCCTGCAAATGGTTTGGCAGAGTTATCCCGTGGTTTGGATACTGATAGGCCTGGCAGGCGCCGTGATCATGATGACCTGGATGTTTCGCCGGATGCATGTGGATGTGGAAGAAAAGAACCTGAACATTCACAGGTTTACCTACCGGCGAAGGTGGCATGCAGCCGCCCTGCTGCTGATGGGCTGGTTCATTTACGGTTTTCTTACCTTAACACCGCTTGATTTTTTTCGTGCCTTCAACTTAAATGATGAATTCAAAAGCAACCTGGCACTGAACCCCCTGCAGGATTTTTTTACCACCCTCCGTTTCCGGAAACCCGATCACAACAATCATGCAAAAGAATATTATCCGCAGGTATCCCGTTTCCTGAATTTGGATAAATACAACCTGCCCCAGCAAAGTTACAGCCGGCTGGTGCAGCCCGGCAACAGGGCCTTTGAAAGCCGGCCCAATGTGGTGCTGGTGATCTGCGAAAGCTTCAGCATGTACAAAAGCAGCATGAGCGGCAATCCACTAAACAGTACACCTTACTTTAATGAAATGTGTAAGCAGGGCATCTTTTTCGATCGTTGCTTTACGCCCAGCTTTGGTACGGCCCGGGGCATTTTTGCCACCATCACCGGTATACCCGATGTACAGCTTTCGCAATTTGCCACCCGCAACCCCGAGTCGGTGAACCAGCGCACCATCATCAATGACTTTGAAGGCTATGAAAAATTCTATTTTATCGGGGGAAGAAGCCAGTTCAATAATTTCGGCGGGCTTATCTCCAACATAAAAGACGTGCAGGTATACGAAGAAGGAAAGTACAAGGCAAAGAATATAAATGTGTGGGGCATCAGCGATAAGAATCTTTTTTTGGAAGCCGATGAAGTGTTGTCGAAACGGGAACGGCCTTTCTTCGCCATCATTCAAACAGCCGATAACCACCGGCCTTATAACATACCGGTGGAAGACAGTGATTTTGTAAAACCGGTGATCGCAGACGATACCCTGCAGAAATACGGTTTTGAATCGCTGAAAGAATACCATGCATTTGCTTACACCGATTACTGCATTAAAAAATTCATGGAGAAGGCAAAAACGCAGCCATATTTCGACAATACCATTTTCATCTTCACCGGCGACCATGGCGTGGAAGGCAATGCGGAAGCCATTTATCCCAAAGCCTGGACCGAGCAACGACTGAGTGATGAGCATGTTCCGCTGCTGTTTTATTCACCCTGCCTTATTTCACCGCAACTGAGAAAGGAAACGGCATCGCAGGTGGATATACTGCCTACCATTGCCGGTATGCTCGAACAACCATATTTGAATACAACACTTGGGCGAGACCTGCTGGATAAAGACAAAAAAGAAAACGCTGCCTTTATCATCTACCATGCCCCCGGCTGGATCGGTGTGGTTACAGATGATTTTTTTTACCGCAAGAACATCCGCATTAAAAAAGAGGAACTGGTTCCGGTTCGTTCAGGTACGCCTTTATTAACCCCGCAGCAACAGGATTCTGTGAAGAGACATTTATCACAACTTACTTCTGCGATCTATGAAACATCGAGGTGGATGCTGCTCAACAATAAGAACAAATAACTCACTGCAAATTGAAATGATCTTAGCGCCCCCGCGTCTTTGCGGTAAAATAAAGGTTCTCAGGCTTTGATCTTTTTAGCAATCATCACCATCCTTGGTGATTTTTTCACATCATAATTGGAGAAAGAATAATCGCCGAACACTTCCTGTATCTGCAGCCCCTGGTAGGCAAACATTTCGGTAAAATCACCTAAAGAGAATTTAGCAACCTTTTCGGTATAGATAAGCGGTTCGTCTTTGCTTTCATCTTCCACAATGATCTTCTTGTAAAAATGGGTCTCATCATACCACTTGGTGATGATGAAGTTGATACCATCGATCTCCTTTTCAGTCTGGTGCACCAGGTGATCTTCGGCATAATGTACATTCAGAAAATCCATAACGAAGGTGCCGTTTGTTTTAATGGCCTGTGCAATGGTGCGGATGGCATCGTCGTGTTCACGCCGGGTTCTGAAGTAACCAAAGCTGGTGAAAAAATTAAAAGCGTAATCAAAATAATTTATCCAGAAGGGCAGGCGCATGTCGTGCTTGTAAAAATGCAGGGTTTCACGTTCCGATTGCAGGGCTTCATTGATGCTGTCGTCACTCAGGTCGATACCCGTTACATCAAATCCTTTTCCGGCCAGCTGAACCGAATGTCTTCCTTTGCCGCAGGCAACATCCAGCATCCTGCTTGCAGGCGGCGGTTTCAGGTAATTGATCAGTTTATCAATAAACGCCGCGGCTTCCCGGTCATCCCTGTTAAAATAGAGCATGTGGTAGTAAGGAGAATTGAACCAGTCTTTGAACCAGGTTTGCTGCATGAGGCAAAGTTAATCGTTAATTGTTAATGGTTCGCAGAAGAGTATTACAGATCGATGAGACCATGAATCATGAACTATTAACTATGAACTATGAACAGCCGACTTTTCTTATCTTTGCTCTCCCTAAACAGAGTAAGAATGGCATTGATAAAGAGTATTTCGGGTATCAGGGGAACCATTGGCGGAAAAACCAGCGATAACCTTACCCCGGTTGATATTGTGAAGTTTGCAGCGGCATACGGAAGCTGGCTTTTACAGCAAGGCAGCAATACCAAAGTGGTAATAGGCCGGGATGGCCGCATGAGTGGTGAAATGGTGAGCAGCCTGGTGGTGAACACCCTCATCGGACTGGGACTTGATGTGGTTGACCTGGGACTAAGTACCACCCCTACCGTAGAAATGGCGGTGAAATTTGAGAACGCTGCCGGAGGCATTATTCTCACTGCAAGTCATAATCCCAAAGAATGGAACGCTTTAAAGCTGCTGAACAGCAAAGGTGAATTCATCAGTGGCGACGAGGGCAAGCTGATATTAAAGTCGGCAGAGAAAGAAGACTTCCTATTCGCTCATATTGATAAGCTGGGTGTTTACACAAAAGACGAAAGCTTATTAAAAAAACATATTGATGCGGTAGCAGGCTATGAGCTGGTAGACGCCGGGCTGATAAAAAAACAGAATTTTAAAGTGGTGGTGGATGCAGTGAACAGCACCGGCGCCATTGCCGTTCCGGCCATGCTGAAAGCGCTGGGTGTTACTGATGTGATCGTACTGAATGGGGATGTGACCGGCAATTTTGCCCATAACCCCGAGCCATTACCCGAACATCTTACTGACCTGAGCAACGAGGTAATAAAACACAATGCCCATTTGGGTATTGCCGTTGACCCGGATGTTGACCGGCTTTGTTTTGTTTGTGAAGACGGCAGCATGTTTGGTGAAGAATACACATTAGTGGCCGTAGCCGATTATGTACTCAGCAGGCGGAAAGGGAATACGGTTTCAAACATGTCATCTACCAAAGCATTAAAAGATGTAACCCTGAAACACGGCGGTGAATATTTTCCCAGCATGGTGGGTGAAGTGAACGTGGTTAACCGCATGAAGGAAGTGAATGCCGTGATCGGTGGTGAAGGAAACGGCGGCATCATTGTTCCCGACCTGCACTATGGCAGGGATGCACTGATCGGCATTGCCCTTTTCTTAACGCACCTTGCGCAAAGCAAAAAAAGCATCAAGCAGTTACGGAATACGTATCCCGACTATTTCATCAGCAAGAATAAGATCACGCTGGAGAACGGCATTAATGTAAAAGACATTTTTAAGAAGATAAAGGAGAAGTATAAGAACCAGCCCATAAATTCGGAGGATGGACTGAAGATAGAATTTGATAATGACTGGGTTCACCTGCGTACCAGCAATACCGAACCCATCATCCGTATCTATGCCGAAAGTAATTTTGAAACAACTGCCGATAATATTGCCAGGAGACTGATGCAGGATATCGGTCAGATGATGTAAACGAAATGTTCATAGTTAATAGTTCATGGTTAATGGACTATTTGAGTTTTAGTACGCTGCTATGAACAATGAACCATTAACTATTAACGGTTAACTATGAACCGCATTTATTTCGACAACGCCGCCACCACCGCACTTGACCCACAGGTGCTGGAAACCATGATGCCTTACTTAACCGAAAAGTTTGGCAATCCTTCTTCTATTTATTCATATGGAAGAGAAACGAGGATGGCCATTGAAACGGCGAGAAAAACGGTTGCCAGGATATTGAATGCGCACCCGGCCGAAATATTCTTCACCAGCGGCGGGACCGAAAGCAGCAACACGGCTATTACGGCTGCCATAAGAGACCTGGGCTGCAAACACATCATCACTTCTCCCATTGAACACCACGCTGTTTCCCATTCGGTGGAACACCTGGATAATATGGATGTAGCCAAAGTAAGTTTTGTAAAACTATTACCCAACGGGCATGTTGACCTGGACGACCTGGAAAAATTGCTGGCCGGCAGCGAAGAAAAAACGCTGGTCACTTTAATGCATGCCAATAACGAGATCGGCAATATCCTCGACATGAAGGCCGTGGGTAATTTATGTAAACTGTATAATGCCATCTTCCACAGCGACACGGTGCAAACCGTAGGACATTTTCCTTTTGACCTGAGAAATACACCGGTTCATTTTATCACCGGCGCTGCGCATAAATTTCACGGGCCAAAAGGCGTGGGCATCTTATACATCAACGAGAATGTAAAAATAAAACCACTGGTACATGGCGGTGCACAGGAACGCAATATGCGGGCAGGCACCGAAAACCTGTACGGCATTGTTGGTTTTGCCAAAGCGCTTGAAATGGCCACTGCCAATTACGAAGCCGACAGTGCACATATCGGTACGCTGAAGTATTACATGATGGATGAACTGAAGAAGCACATCAAAGGCGTATCCTTCAACGGCGATGTATTGGGAAGAAGTTTATATACCGTACTCAGCGTGAGTTTTCCAAAGACAGAAAAGTCGGAGATGATCCTCTTCAATCTCGACATCAATAATATCTGTGCCAGCGGCGGCAGTGCCTGTACCAGCGGCGCCGACCAAGGCAGCCATGTGATCCGGGCCATCAACAACAATCCCAACCAGGT
>DAOQRQ010000178.1:0-6277 GCA_035355815.1 Ferruginibacter sp.
GGATAATAAAAGGTATGGTAGTCATGTATCAATGTCTTCGTATCCAGGCATTCGGCATTCCGCTGAATGGCACGCCGCAATCCTGTTTCAAATGAACAATCGGTCCAGATGGTAAGATCATAAAAGGATAGATATTCCTGTTTAAAGAGGAAGATCCCTTCGATCAGTATGATATCAATGTTCCGGAGATCATAAATAAGCGGGTAATAAATATTGGCATCGGTACGGATGCCGGTTGTTTCCAGGTAAATACCTTTATCTTTTTTAAGCGGCAGAATAAGCCAGTTGAAAAGATCGTTCCACCTGAACACATTTTCATGAAAGTTTGCAGCGGGGTTCTCCTTTTTTAAACGGACCGGCAGCGGGTTCTGCCAGGGATCCGTATGTATCAGCGCTACGGCGTACCCTTTTCCAGTTAAAGCCTGGTACAGTTGCTGACTGATATATCCTTTGCCGGAAGCATCAATACCACTTATAGCTACTGTAAAAGCAGTTGCAGCGCTATGCCTGTTGCAGGCATCAACGATGGTCATTACGGGTATGTTGGTATCTGTATTTATCAACAAAAAGTGCTGCAGGAAATTTCCCGCAGCACCAGCCACTAATCAAAACAACTATTGAAACCCTTAAGCGTTGTTGTATATTTTTACCAGCGGTTCTCTCAATGCAGATGCTGCGCCTGTACAATAAAAATAAATTATCCCGGCAATGGACTCAGCCTTCACCCAGTTGGTAAATTCAGAATCGGGCATGGCCTTCCGGTTCTGCGGTGTGTCGATGGTGCCGGGTACCAGCACACTGGTTACCACGTTATGGCCTCTTGCCTCATCGTTCATCAGTTCGGCCAGGCGAAAGATGAGCGACTTGCCCAATCCATAAGCCACCATTCCCTTCCCATCTCTTGCACTGAGCCCGGGTTTGGAACCAATGAGGAAGATCCGCCCGTTACCCTGCTTCATCATCTGCAAAAAACAGGGGCGGGCAACATGATAGGCCGTTTCAAAATTCAACCGGTACTGTTTATTAATATCTGATGCCTTCGTGTCGGCTATTTTGCCCATCGCAAATCCACCTACGGTTAATACTGCCGCCTCAATACTTCCGTATTCAGCAGTTACCTGGTGCACAAATTTTTCCGTGCCGGTTTCATCTGAAAGATCAACGATCATCTTTCTGAACTTTACATCATTGATAGTTAAAGCTGCAGGGTCATTGGGAATGACCGTACCCACAACATTATATCCCTCAGCCAGGAATTTTTTGATCACTGCCTGCCCCAGGTTACCGGAAGCTCCGGTTACGATGACTGTTTTACTTTTCATGCTATCGGTTTGATTATTGCAATAATGCCCATCCAAACAGGTGATTGAAGCGCCGGCAATGAACCAACGCATACTTATACTGTGAAAGATCCGGCATTCCGGGTATATCATATACCTGGTTTCCTCCTGTTGCTTTCAGGGCACCCAGGTCAATAAAGTTAGCCGGAAACATTTCTTTTGATAAATACACCCGCAAGTCGGGGCCATTGCTGCTGCTGAAATTCATTAACTTAAGCTCATACTTCGTGCTGGTTAAAAGCACCTTCGCTTCGCCGCTTACATTACCGTAGGGGCCGTTATTAAAAAAACCTGTCGTTTGTGTCATGGCCGAACTGTCGGCCATTTCATCCAGGATGACCGAAGGAGTGTTATTTTTTTTGCATGCTGTAAACAGCACAAGCAGTATAATTGCAAATCCTGAAATACTCTTTTTCATATTCTTTCAGTTCGGTTTTAATTTTATTACATACTCATTCTTGTTCCTATAAAAAGGGAAACACCCTGCAATCCTGCTCCCTGAATTTTTACAGGTGATTGCCACCAGGATGCATCGAGGCAGATCGTTTGCAGGAATTTTATTTTGGTCTTATACCCTATGCGGGCACCAGCTTTACCAAATACTCCGCCCTTGCGGTTTACCTCTTGCGTGAATACAACATCATCCTTCATTACCAATCTTGGTTCTCCGATGTTAAGATAACCGCCGCCTGCATAGGGGGACAGCAGCCATTTACGGCCTGCATAAAAATTGTAGCCGCCGCTGATGGCTCCCTGGATCAGCGAACTGCTGGTACGCTGAAATAAGTAAGGAGAGTTTGCATCAAGTTTTTGCTGATCGTATTTCAAACTGTTGAAGTCGAGTGTGAGTTGTGCAAACCAGTTTGTTTTGCCGGTGTACTCAAGCCCGGAGTTGAAGGCCACAGAAGGGTGTAGCACTTTACTCAGTTTTCCAGGAGATTTAATAAGACCAATGCCGGTTGTAAACAAGAATTTATTATTCTGTGCTGTTGAGGCAACTGCAACACTCAATACAATGGCCAGGAGGCATCCTGCCTTATTAATCGACCTCATAATACTATTAATTAAAATTTAGTTGTTTGAGCTTTTCATTTACTGCCAGCTGAATTTACCTCCGGTATTCACCCTGATCTTGTACAGGCTGCTGTGGGCGGTCAGGTATAAAGTTTTACCGTCTGCATCGCCCCAGGCCATATTGGCCGGACGTTCAGGGGTTGTGATCTTACCAAGCAGTTTTCCTTCGGCCGACAATATCCATAACCCACCCGGAGCCGATACATAAAGATTTCCTTCCTTATCCACTTTTATTCCGTCCAACGCTTCGTCATCTTCAGTAATATTCCAATCGAATAATATTTTTCCGTTTTTCAATGTTCCGTCAGCCTGTACCTCATATCTCCATAAGGTTTTGGTGTGGTGTATATCCCGGATATCCCAGTTGGTAACGTAAAAAAATTTTTCATCAGGAGAGAAAGCCAGGCCGTTTGGTCCGCCCAGGTCTTTCGAAACAACCGACACTTTCCCGTTACGGATCATGAATACGCCGGAATAATCAAGCTCCTTTCTTGCATCATTAAAGAAGTTTGGCAAGCCATAAGGAGGGTCGGTAAAATAAATACTGCCGTCGCTCTTTAAAACCACATCATTGGGACTGTTGAATCTTTTTCCGTCTATCTTATCGGCCAGTACAGTAAGTGGCCCCTTCTTTTCATAACGTACCACACGCCTGTTGCCATGCTGGTCAACGATCAGTCTGCCTTCCTTATCAATTGCCAGGCCGTTACTTCCCGGCTGACCATAGTCACCAATATCTGCGCCGGTATAACCACTGTGGCTCATGTAGATGGTAATATTCTGATTTGCCGGGTTATACCTGTAAATAGAATTTGTATTCGGGTCGCTGAACAATAAGTATCCATCGGGATGCCATACCGGCCCTTCTGTGAATAAAAAACCATCGGCGATCTTTTCCACTTTGGTTCCGGGAGTAATGATGGAATTTAGTTTTTCATCCAGCGTATATATCTTCCCAACATCTTTCCAGTCTTTATTGGAAGGAAGTTCTTTATAAAAATCAACCACGGCATTACGAACCCAGATATAATTATCGGGTATCTTACCCAGTGGTCCATTGATTCCGAGAATGGCAATGGAAAATTTATCACCCGCCTTTGCATTCTTTGTAAGGATGACCCTGTTCCTGGTATTGTACCCGGCAATTAATCCATTCCCGCTTTGACCGAAGCCCTGCATTTGTTTTCCGTTCACCCATATCTCGCTGTAATCATCTACGGTAATTTCAAAAACGGCGGTTGTTCCGGCGGTATTTAATTTACCAATAGTTACAGGAATGCTGAGATCTACTTTATACCATACAGAAGAAACCAGGCCTGTCCCCTGCCTTGATTCCAGTTCAGCAGGTTGTAAAGGCCGAAAACTATTATCAAAATCCGCTGAACCGATCTGCGGATGAATGATATGTGTTTTTATTGCCGCGCCGGTTGGATATAATGGCAACGGGTCTCCGTTGGTTCCGGGACCGGGCATTTTAAAATCAGCCTCTCTTATGTGGGCTGGTTGCACAAACCATTTTGCATTCACCAACGCAGCGCCATCCGTTGTTTTTAAATCAGCAACCGCCTGTGGCTTATCAACCGACAGTTGTCTTGTTTCCTGTGCAAACAACTGGTAAGAAAGAAGGGTAAGAAATAATATGACCAGGAAGATCAGGTAATACTTCAGTATGGAATATAGTTTTATCATAAATCACAATTTGAAAGTTTATTACTTTGAAAATTTGTAGATTGGGAACCCGGAGATTTTTAAGTAGCGGTATTCCGCGTATCGAATCTTCAAACTGATCAATCGATCTTTGCTTTGGCGCCTGCATTGGCCATATCTTCATCCTGCTGGGCGCTGGCGCTGCCGCTTACACCAATGGCGCCGATCACCTGACCCTGGTAAATAATAGGAACTCCGCCTTGCAAAAAAGTATGTCCCACTGTGATCAATGCCTGCCTTCCGCCATTAATGGAATTTTCCAGTTTGGAAGAAGGTGCTTTAAAAAGTGCTGCCGTATTTGCTTTTTTTACAGCTACTTCCGAGGCAGCAGCGAAAGTATTATCTAGGCGCTCCAGGTAAACCAGGTTACCACCGGCATCTACCACAGCTATGGCACCACCAGGGGCGTTATTAGCCCTGGCATAAGCGACTGCTTCGGCAACTATTTTCTTTGCTGCATCCAGGGAAACGTTCTTCGCTGAAAGTACCTGCGCTTTGGTTGGTATCGAAAATAATACTGCAGCAATCAGCAGCAGGGCAAAATGTTTCTTTAAGAAATTCATGGCTATATTTTTTATGTTTACTTAATTTTATTTTGCAGGCTCATCAAATCCAACTGTTTTACCGGCATTCTTTTTTACTTTTTTCGGCCAGTACATGTCTGCCTTTACAATATTGTCAGCCAATCCGTCGTGGAACTTAGCATAGGCGTCCTTACTATGTTGTAAGATGAGGCGGCCATCGATCACATCAAATATCTCAGGATTGATCGGGCGAAGCCTGTTTACACTCATAGCATAGCCGCAATATGCGCCGTACTGCGGAGCAAACATCTCTGGGTGATCTTTGAACATGGCTGCATTTTTCTCCGAAGAGAACCAATAAGTGGCGCCATTATACCGGGCGGTATATTTATCACTGCCCATCACTGCTTTGTTATCGGTGAAATAAGCCACCGCATCATATCCCTGCAGGATCACGCCGTCTTTATCTGTATTATTTAAAAACCCCTTCTCCTCATCGGTAGTGATCTGCTTTCCATGTTTGGAAGAAACGGCCGGCCAGTATTTATCGGCCCTGGATAAATTTCCATCAACATCTTTATTCCATCCTTTAACAGCCCGGTCGTTGTGTTGAATCACTAACCTGCCATCAACTATTGAAAAAGTATTTACGTCAATTGGAGCTATTCTTCCAAGCGAAACAGCATAGGCGCACCATGCCCCAAACTGAGGCTTGTATTTTTCGGGGTTACCCTTGAAAAGATCCAGGTGTTGTTGTGAAGCGAAATAATAAATAGCATCCTGGTAGCTATATTGGAATTTTTCATCCCCCTGCACTGGTTTGTTATCAGTAAAAAATGCCACTGCATCATACCCATCCAGGATCACTCCCTTATCATTCAGGTTGTTGAAATATTTTACAGGATTCTTTTGTGCATAACTGTTGAATGCCGTGAACAGCAGCAGGGCAGCAAAACAGCATTTTAATACAATAGTGAGTTTATTCGTTTTTGCATTGCGGTAATAAGATATAGCCTTTAATGTTTTGGGCGATTTTGTTACTTGTTTCATTACTTCTGATTTTTCAGCAAAGAAACAGGTAAGCGGAGGGGCGGGCTGTCGGTCACATTACATTTCTGAGGCTGCACACAAAGAAATGACCCGGATTTGTCGGGCATGTTACATAATGAAGCAACCAGTGTGAGACCAATGTAAATTGAACTGGCAATGGCAGTAAATAATATAAACTCGAAAAGGCATAAAACAAAAGGCTCACTATAAAGTGAGCCTTTGTGGAGAGTATCGGGGTCGAACCGACGACCTTCCCGAATGTATTCGGGACGCTCTAGCCAACTGAGCTGACTAACTTTTCAATGTATTTTCTGCTCTTCTTACTTTTGATCTCGAGTTCCCTCTTCATTGCTTCTGATTTGACAGCAAATTCTTCTGTGAATTTTAACACCCAGTCATTTGCTTTCTTTGTTGATTTGCTGCCTGAATTCTTATGCCTGAAAATTCTATCCTGTAAATTTTCTGTATGACCAACATAGTATTGATCCAGGGAAGGAGAGTAAATGATATAGACATGATAAGGCATAAAAACAAAAGGCTCACTATAAAGTGAGCCTTTGTGGAGAGTATCGGGGTCGAACC
>DAOQRQ010000179.1:0-6408 GCA_035355815.1 Ferruginibacter sp.
CCGATAACTGTTGCTACTTCAGACTTCGTCATAGGTGTAGTAAACCTGTCATCAATACTATTAAACACAGTTACTGCGCTATCGTCAATGGCTTTTAATAAGATTGAAATGAAACGCTGGTTGCCGTTGTTTTCATTAGCCGTATACATGAAGGTCTGGTTGATCTTCTCCCTGGCATCAATTTCCCTCCATATTTTATGGCGGTAGAGTGCATCGTCTGCACGCAGGTTTTCATATACCAGTGGCGTCCTGTCTTTCAGCATGGTTGTCTCAACCGCTTCATCAGGCCTTAATGACTTTTTGATAACCGGGATCGGTAAACTGTCATTTACAGGTGGAGGCGGAGGAGCCACAGCTACCGTCTTCACTGTATCCGTTACCGGCGCAGTGGGGTTGATCGTAGCCTTTGTTTTTGACTTTGCCGTTTTACGTGTTGTAGGCCGCTTGGTAGCCGACCTTGTTGTTGTCTTTTTTTTCTGTTGAGCCTCAACAACACCAGTAAACAAGCTAAAGCAAACTGCAAATACCAGATATTTAAATAATCTCTTTTTCATAGCCTTTTTTTTCTAAATAATTAATATAACGCTATTGACTTGCCTTCAATTGTACGTTGTCCATCGGGGCCGGTAACTTTAACATTATCAAAGGTCACTACAGAGCCAGGACCACAACGTTGTATAAGATTTGCAATAGGGGCAAGTGTATTACCGTTTATTGCACCTGTGGCAACATTAGGGAAATTAGCCCCGGAAAAATATACCGTTGCACTAACAATACTATATTTTGTATCAAAGTCAAAATTTTCTAACTCAGCCCTGCAGTATTGCTGGCTTTTAAAAGTTACAGAAGGCATCCTTACTTTTCCGTCTGCAACTTTGAATATAGGATCTGGTATTCTTTTGATCCTGAAATCAAATTGGCTCTTTTTACCATCAGCATCCACAATAATAGATGCCGGTGCTACGGTTGTTACTTTAACAGTAAATTTTCCTGGTACGTTAGTCGGAGAGATAGAACCTGGGCCGCTTAAAGAAACCTTTGTCTTATCCCAACCGGTACCGGATGATATTGAAACGGGATTATCAACACCAATATAAAACACGTTCATTTTATCAAGCATTACTGCTGCACCTCCTGGTGTACCTACAACATATTCAATGGTCTTATTTACAGCAACGGGCTTCCCATCTTCGCCAACAAAGCTACCGCTAACTTGAATAGTGTGTTTACCGGAACCGCTAACGGTTGTTTTATATTCACCTTGTCCGTCTACCAGATTTACAGGGCTTCCATTAATGCTTATATTTGATTTAACTGTTGAACTGTATGCTCCAACACCGGCAGTAACCACCAATTCCTGGCCGGGCATCAAGTAGTTAGAACTTTGTCCCACTAATACTCCAACCTGGTCCATATGCACTTCTACAGCTCCAACCTGGTTTGCACAAAAAGTAACAACCTGGTTTTCTACATTCTTCACATTATTCTGAAATTTGCTCAAAATGGTAAGTGCGGCTACCGTTGGTGTCATGTGAAAGTAACCTGTGGTAAAATCTTTTTTACCTTCTTTACCCTCAACTCCATCAGTACTGATAGGAAAATTAGATCCAAATGCAATTTTGATCTTTTCATCCAGGGCAAGAATGTTCTTTTTAAATTCTTCCAGTTTAGCTTTTAGTTCATTTCCTTTCCCGTTCGTTTCAAAAAGCCGGGTAGAAGCGTCTAGGTTGTCTTCCTTAAAATCTTCTTTGCCATCCTTAACCACCAATCCAGCTCCCTTTTTCAGATCTAATTTCAGGCTATTGATATACGAATCCATATCGGCTGCAAGTTTCTTAGCTTGCTCTGCTTTGGGCTGCCAAACAGCTGCCTGTACTTTTGTTTTATCGTCTGTTAACATTTTTGACAGTGACGTATATAACAGGTTATTAGAACCTGATATATTCGCACTTGAACTTTGCAGACTTTTGTCCACCGTTTTAAAGGCTTCTATCACTTCCGCTGATACGTTCAGCGCCAGGATAGCTGTCAACACCAAGTACATAATGTTGATCATCTTTTGCCGGGGCTCTCTAGGTAAAGCCATAGTATTTTAGATTTACGATTGTTAGTTTTAAATTGTTTAGTTACACTAAGTAATATCCTGAATTAACGTCCCTGCATAGCGCTGAGCATGTTACCGTAAACGGCATTCAGTTTACCCAGGTTATTAGCCAGAACAGCAATCTGCTCTTTTGCTTTACCTGCATCTTCCACCGTACCCATCATGGTCTGGCTGGCTTCTGCCAGTTTTCCATAGAAGGTATTCAGTGACTTAAGGTGGTTATTACTTTCTTTCAACTCCAACTCGTAAATAGTATTTAAAGAACCAAGGTTTTTTGTAAGAACCTGAACCTGCTCATGGAACCCTTTGGCGCTTTCGGCTGCATTGCTGAAACTTCCCATGGTAGCAGCACTGCTGGCAAATGCCGTAGTCATACTGCCCAATGCCGTGGTGGCTTCTTTTGTTTTATTGCTGAAATCGCCGGTGTTTTTAACCACATCGCCGATCTCACTCATATTTCCCACAGTTCCCTGTAATTTCTGAAATCCTTCACCTAATTTTTTAAGGCTTGTTGGTGTAATATCAGCCTGCTGTAACATTTTATCCATAGACTGCAAAGAAGGGTTCTCTATCTTGTCTTCTGGCTGGTCATCTTCTTCATGGTGCTTAGGCTTGATCCACTCAATAGCTGCATACACAAGAAAAATTCCGGTCTCTGTCCACATCCCAATGGTTAACATCATATCTGCATAAGACTGGTGAGTAAGTTTTGCCCAGGCAGCAAAAATGATCACTGCAGCACCGGCACTTACCAATACATCAATTAGGGTTAAAAAGGTTCTTTTGTTGTGAGCCATGGTTGAAAAATTTTAAGTTTTAACTGGGGATTATTTTAAAGTTTGATTACACAAAAGTTAGAGAGTACCTGTTTTCAATACTACAGGTACCCTTATAAGTTCTTAGTTTTGGAAACTGTTTACTTTTTGCCCTTTTTCTGAGCCGGTGGCAAATCAATTACACAACGAAAGCCAATGTAAGATTTTGCTGTATCCTGGTATTCGTAAGCTCTTGTTCCGGTCCGTAAAAGATAACCAACATCTTTCCAGCTTCCACCACGTAATACTTTACGCTTGTCACGTGGCTTGTCTGTTTCTTTGGCGTTATAACGAATGTCTGGATTCATATCATGCTGGAAGCTGTAAGCGCCTTCATAATATAAAGAAGATGTCCATTCAGCTACGTTTCCTGCCATATTGTACAATCCAAAATCGTTTGGCCAGTATGCGTCAGCACGTACGGTATAAAAACCTCCGTCTTCCGGATAGTTACCCCTTCCTGGTTTGAAGTTTGCCAGTAAGCAGCCTTTCTTGTTACGTAAGTAGTAACCGCCCCATGGATAGTCGGCCTGTGAACGTCCGCCTCTTGCTGCATATTCCCATTCAGCTTCGGTAGGCAGCCTGAAGTCAGATTCTGTTCCTCTTTTCTTTGATTCAAGATATGCATTCAGGTAATGGGTTCTCCATTCGCAGAACGCAGTAGCCTGTTTCCAGCTTACACCAACAACCGGGAAATTACCGAATGCAGGATGGCTGAAATATTTTTTTGCCATTGGCTCATTGTACGAGTAAGCAAAGTCCCTAACCCAGCAAAGTGAATCCGGGTAAACGGGTATGTTTTTCTTAATGATGAATTTAGAGCGGGGAACGGTAGCATCTTTATTTTGTGCAGCCGCTTTGTAATCGAATATTTCAGATTGGTAAACTATTTTAGTTGCATCCAGTTCTTTTTTTCCGAATATCCGGTTATCTGGAGTAACGATGATAGCATCTATTTTTTCCATAGTGGCTTTATCACCCCACTTGATGGTTTTGGCCTTGGTCCAGTCAATGTACTCATTGCCGTCGGTGCCTTGTTTAACATAACCCATCAATTTGGAAGCGATAGAATCTCTTACCCAATTGGTAAATTGACGATACTCGTTATTGGTGATCTCGGTTGCATCCATCCAAAAGCCACTTATTGATACGGCTTTATTGCGGGCAGTGAGGGCATAACTTAAATCCTCATCACTGGCACCCATGTGGAATGTTCCTGGTGGAATGTATACCATGCCCGGAGGTTTGGGTAAGCTCCATCTTGAAGCTGGGGCAACTCCGATTAATTGGCCTTTATCAACAGCGTAACCGCTGCCTGATTTACCGCCTGATTTTTTACAACTGGTTGTTGTAGATGCGATAGCTGTAACAGCCATCAGATAGAACAGCCTGTACTTCATTGTTTTTAACTTTGAGGGTATTGGGCAAATGTAATGATTATTTTGATTTAACATCGCTTTCCGGTTGAATCAGTAATATTTTTTTCAACAAATTACAATCCTGAAAAGGGTAAACGGTGGAATTTTACAAATATTGTGTTTAGCTGTTTAGTTATTCCCCACATTACTAAGCAGTAAATACAGTTCTTTGATATCATGAACCGGGGGCAGGCACTGGTAGTTTTTACAGAGATAAAAGCTGGTTTTTTCACTGTACTTTTTACCTTTCAACATAGGGAAAGAACCCTCTTCGTAACTGGCGCATTGCAAGACCTTGTTAGGGATATACTGTGTTAAGATCAACTCTCTTTCTTTATTGAAGTCATTGCCAGTAACAACGATCTCATTAACTCCATACAACTCATTCATTATCAACGTTGCCCAGTGGGCAAAGGAAGTTGGGTGATTTACGATGGCTGTACGCAGGTTTTCAAGTGCTTTTACGGAAATGTCCCTCCATTCCGGCCTGTCAAATACTATTGAGAGATACGATAAATTACCGGCCATAACGCTATTACCCGATGGAACGGCACCATCATACACTTCCTTTTTTCGTACAATTACGTCGTCCTGGTCTTTGGGTGTGAAGAAAAAATATCCTGATGCAGGTTCTGAAAATCTATCGATCACATATTCGGTAAGCTCTTTTGCCCTCAAAAGGTAACGGGATTCAGAGGTAGTTTCCTGCAAGTGAATGCATGCCTGTGCCAGGTAAGCGTAGTCGTCTAAAAAGGCCGGGTATGTTGCCTTGCCGTTTTTATACGTATGACAAAATTCAACGCTCTCTTCCCCCTTTTTTAACCTGTGTTCCAAAAAGCCGAAACATTTTTCGGCATGCGCTACATAACCCGGATCAGCTAAAGCCCCTCCTGCTTTAGCCAGGGCTGTGATCATTAAAGCATTCCACCCCAGCAGGGCTTTGTCATCAAGCAATGGCCGCACCCTTTCATTTCGTTTCAGTAATAGTTTCTTATTACAGGCTTCTATTTTATGCTCAAACTCAGTAATATTAATCCTTTTTTCCCTGGCAAACTCATCGGAGCCTGTTAATATCCGGGGGATGTTGCTACCCTCCCAATTGCCTGTTTCGGTAATGTTAAAGAAATCACAAAAAATCGCTGCGTCGGGCCCAAGCACTTTATCAACTTCTGCTTTTTGCCACAGGTAGTACTTGCCTTCTTCCCCTTCCGAATCCGCATCCAATGCAGAATAAAAACCACCTTCACCATTACCCAGTTCATTCAGCACAAAGTCAATTGTTTTACGGATCGCTTTTGCATAAACAGGTTTCTTAGTTAGCTGAAAAGCGTCGCAAAGTATATTTATGAACAACGCATTATCATAAAGCATTTTCTCAAAATGAGGAACATGCCACTCTGCATCGGTACTGTATCTTGCCAGCCCCCCGCCTACCTGGTCGCAGATGCCCCCCTGCAACATTTTATCAATGGAGAGTAATGCCTGTTCAAGCGCTTCTTTATTTCCGGTAAAGTGATGGTGCTGCAGCAGGTATTGAATGGTAAATGTTTGCGGAAATTTTGGCGCCCTTCCAAAACCACCCCAAACAGTATCTGCCGACTTCATGATATTGTCAAACATCTTATCTACCTGTTCCTGCAAGGCAGATTTCTTATTTATGCTATGCTCGCCGGGCTTTTGTACTGATCCAAAACCATTCGACTTATGAAGATGTTCTGTAAGGTTATCTGCCTGCTCATTTATCTCTTCCCTTCTTTCCTGCCAGGCTTGTTTTACCGCATGCAAAACATCGATCCATGAAGAACGGTTATATGCTTTTACCGGGGGGAAATACGTGCCGCCATAAAAGGGTTTCTTTTCGGGCGTAAGAAATACATTCAAAGGCCAGCCTCCGCTTCCGGTGATGGCCTGTACCGCATCCATATAAATATGATCCAGGTCGGGCCTTTCTTCCCTGTCTATTTTTATATTGATGAAATTTGCATTCATGAAGCCCGCCACTTCTTCATTTTCAAAACTCTCTCTTTCCATTACATGGCACCAATGACAGGCTGAATAACCGATGCTGACG
>DAOQRQ010000180.1:0-6381 GCA_035355815.1 Ferruginibacter sp.
TAACTACCTGGAATTTTCCGGAGTCTACGATCTTTCCGTTCTTATCCCTCAGTTGATAGATATAAATGCCGCGGTAAAATTCATCCAGCGGAACGGTGATTTTTGGCAATACCTTGTTTACTTCGTTTATTTTTTTGCCCATGAAATTGTATATCTGAAGGGAATACGACTTATCATAGCCATACACGAAATCAAAATTGATCACCGAAGTGGCGGGTATTGGGTACGGCTTTAACAACTTTGCAACCGGTTCACCGGTTCCTGATGGTCTGTTTTGAGCGAAAGAAGTAAAAGTTAATCCAATAAGTAAAATTGATATGTAAACAATTTTCTTCAACAAAGTAAAAATAGCAAAATCTTTCAAATAACCAACATTTCCAAAACGGTTATTTCCGTCTCAAATATGTTAAAACAGCTTAAACTGAACTGTCTTATAGTAAAACGTACTAATACCTCATTTTATTATCAATTGAGGGAATCCAGGACCTTATTTATGGCATTAAAATCGGGTACTTCACCGGCGGTTTCCAGTACTTCGGCATAGCGCAAAATACCGTTTTTGTCGATCACAAAGGCCGAGCGCTTGCTTACCCCCTTCATTTCCAGTATCCAGGTAGTATAAAGGCTGTTATAAAGAGCAGAAACCTCCTTATTAAAATCGCTGAGCAGGGGGAAATTGTAGTGCTGGTCTTCCTTATATTTTTTCAGGGTAAAAACAGAATCCACCGAAATACCTATTACCTGGGCATTGGCATTACTATACCGGCTGATATCGTCTCTTACAGCACATAATTCTTTGGTGCAGGTACTGGTGAATGCCTGCGGAAAAAAAAGAAGCAATATGTTTTTTCCCTGCAGGCCGGAAAGTGTGACCTTGTTCTTGTCGGTATCAAATAATGTAAAATCTGGTGCAGGCTTGCCGGTTTCAATGGCCATTGTTGTTTTTTTTATTTATGCAAAGGTAGTTCTTGTGTAAAACTTGTTAACAGCGATTAAGGGCTTTTGTTTAATTAGCAGGAAGATATTTATAACCAAAACATCTCAACTATGAACAAGTACATTACAGAACTGATAGGAACCCTGTTCCTGGTAATGGGGGCAATACTGGGTGGTGCTGTAGGAGCATCCCTGGCATTAATGATAATGATCTACGCCGGAGGCCATGTATCGGGCGCTCACTATAACCCGGCCGTTACATTGTCTGTATGGATGCGGGGCAAAATAGAAATGAAAGACGCCGTAATGTATTGGATATTTCAGTTTGCAGGCGCCGTAATAGCCGCCTTGATAGTTATGTATGTTTTTTCTAACGAAGGCAGTGGAGAATGCAAAACAACGGAGGGATGGGGAACAAAAGCCATTATTGCTGAGCTGATGGGAACTTTTGCATTGGCCTATGTTGTATTGAACGTGGCTACGGCTAAAGGAACCAGCGGTAATAGTTTTTACGGACTTGCTATTGGCGGTACCGTATTGGCAATGGCTACTGCATTAGGCAGCTTTTCTGGTGGTGCATTTAACCCTGCTGTGGCAATCGGTTTATGTGTGCAGCACAGCTTCTGCTGGGATCATGTTTGGGTTTATTTTGTAGGCCCTTTAGGTGGTGGGGCTTTGGCAGCCATTGTTTTCAGCTTTATTAACCCCGACGATAAATAACAAACCTGGTTGTATAAAAGTAAAAACCCCTCTGGAAAGAAGGGTTTTTTTGTTATCCAAACAATCCATAAAAACAAAAAATCTTTAGTTTGTTAGCACACGATTTTTGAGATCTGGATTGATTATTCGGAATGAGTGCCTTTTGAATACCGGCAGGTCAATCAACAGCAATAAAGCTTAATGGGGGGTTGCAGTGGCTGAATGCACTTCTGTAAAACCACCTGTTTTGTACAGGGGTGTCATTTGATATGGTATTCATAGGATCTTTTTTTGGGTACTGAAATGCTTGTACAATACCGGTATAATAAACGCAGATTTTTGCACTTTATTGTTAATTCCTGACTATCAGTCGTATTGATGATTTTTACATTTTATCAGGGCAGGCAAAAAAAATCCCTGCTGTTTTAGTGCAGGGATCTTTTCTTATATAAACAGATCAGTTGTTATTCTTTGATACTGCACTCTTGGCAGAAGGCTTGTTAGATTTTACTGCCGGGGGTGGAGCCTGTGCTTCGGCTTTTTCCTTTTTCTTTACTTCGTTTGTTTCAGCAGCCCACTTGTCGTATTCAGTAGCCTCTAATACATTACCGGTGATGGTGATGCTTTTCGTTTCATCTACGCCGGCAAATTTTACCGTAAGGTGTTTATCAAAATGGCCGATATTGGCTGCATTGAATTTAGCAGAAATAAAGCCGGTAGCACCGGGGGCGATCGGAGATTTGGTGTAGTCACCTACCGTGCAACCGCATGTTGGACTTGCCTGTTCAATGATAAGTGGCTCATTGCTTATGTTTGTAACAATGAACTTCACTTCCTTGGGGTCGTTTTGTTTCAGGTTACCCTGGTTAATTACTTCGGTTTCAAACTTTGCAACGTCAGCTACCTTTTTTTGTGCAAAGAGGTAAGAACTGAAAGTAAATGCTGTTGCCAGTAATAATAACTTCTTCATGGTTATTTAGTTTTTAAATTTTAATTTTTAAGATCGTTCAGGCCTTTATTTTCCGGAGCAGAGCTTCCGGGAGTTTTCCAAACCTCACCTTTGATGGTGATCTGTTTGGCCTGGCCTTCGTTATAAGAAACGGTAATGAATTTGGTGAATGGCCCTTCTGCAGCAGCATTATATCCAACGGTGATCTTGGTAGATCCGCCCGGTGCGATCACTTTATCTTTTTCCCATTCCGGCGTAGTGCATCCACAACTTGCATGCACGTTACTGATCTTCAGGTCGGCATTGCCTTTGTTGAATACTTCAAAAATGTGGGTAACGGGCTTTCCCTGAGGGATTTTACCAAAGTCGTATTCCGTTTCTTTTAAAACCAACAGGTTGTCGGCTTGTGCAATGGTTCCGGCATCAGTAGAAACAGCTACAGGCTTGGCCGCAGGGGCTGCAGTAGATAATTGTTGTGCATGTACGGCAGACAGGCAACTTGTTACCAGGATGAGTGTAAATATTTTTTTCATATTGCGTTTTTTAAAT
This sequence comes from Ferruginibacter sp., assembly GCA_035355815.1. GTDB lineage: Bacteria > Bacteroidota > Bacteroidia > Chitinophagales > Chitinophagaceae > Ferruginibacter. The sequence goes on from DAOQRQ010000180.1 coordinate 3,134, forward strand.
AACGTTTCCAAAGATACTAAAACGGATTTAACGCCTCCAAATTGCCGGTCTGTTAGGAGATTTTTAACAAAGCTCCCCTTTAATTTATATTTTTGTCCTACATTAAAAATATATGGACACAACCAATAATAATGAGGCTGCTTTGGCAGAAAAACTGAGTTTTGATAAGTTCAGGAATGAGGTGATCAAAGACTACCGGGTTGCCTGTGAAAGCAGGGAAACCAGTTTGCTCGGCCGTAAGGAAGTGCTTACGGGTAAGGCCAAGTTCGGGATCTTTGGAGACGGCAAGGAGATTGCCCAGGTAGCCATGGCCAAATTCTTCCGGCCCGGTGATTTCCGGGCGGGGTATTACCGTGACCAGACCTTTATGTTCGCCAGCGGGTTGGCTACCATTGAACAGTTCTTTTCTCAACTATATGCCGATCCCGATGTTGCCAACGACCCCTTTAGTGCCGGCAGGCAAATGAATGCTCACTTTGCCACAAAGATGGTGGATGAGAACGGCGATTGGCTGAACCTTACCGAGCGGAAAAATGTGAGCAGCGATATTGCACCTACTGCCGGGCAAATGCCGAGGGGGTTGGGGCTGGCCTTTGCATCCAAAGCATTCCGCAACATATCGCAAACACATGAACTCAATCATTTAAGTAATAATGGAAATGAGATCTGCTTTTGCACCATTGGTGATGCGTCTACCAGCGAAGGCCATTTTTGGGAAACAGTAAATGCAGCCGGTGTACTGCAGGTTCCATTGGCAGTATTTGTGTGGGATGATGGTTATGGGATATCGGTGCCTAAAAAATACCAGACAACCAAGGCTTCTGTCTCAGATGCATTGAAAGGCTTTCAGAAAAAAGACGGAACAAACGGTCTTGATATCTATAAACTCAAAGGCTGGGATTATGCCGGCATGTGTGAAATACTGGAACCCGCCATTCAAAAAATAAGAGATACCCATACACCTGCTGTTTTTCATGTGGAAGAAATTACACAGCCACAGGGGCACTCAACCTCCGGCAGTCATGAAAGATACAAAACACCCGAGCGGCTGGAATGGGAAAAGGAATGGGACGGGATGAAACAAATGCGGGAATGGATACTGGCCAACGCATTGGCAGAACCCGAAGAACTGAACAGCATTGAAGAGAATGCCAAACAGTTTGCAAGAGAAAGCAAACAACAGGCCTGGGAAAAATACCTTGCACCCATTAAACAAATGGTTGCCCGTGCAACAGATGCAATAAGATCGTTCGAAGAGTCAAACCCGGCCATAAAAAAGATGGCCGATGAACTTTCGGCGTTACGGGAACCCATGCGAAGAGACATTATGAAAACAATGGCAGCAGTTCTTGATATGGAGGAAGGTAATGCTGCTGCAGAACCGCTCAGGCAGTTATACAGGTCTTTTAAAACGGAGAACGCCGGTCTTTATAACACGCATTTATATAATGAGGGACCCAGGTCGGCCTTAAAGGTTCCGGCCATCGCTCCTTATTATACAGATGAATCTCCATTGGTGAACGGCTACGAAGTGCTGAATAAATATTTTGATGAATTATTTGCCGCTAATAATAAAGTGATCGCTTTTGGCGAAGACCTTGGTCATATCGGCGATGTGAACCAGGGTTTCAGCGGCCTGCAGGAAAAACACGGCAAAGCCAGGATATTTGATACCGGCATCCGTGAACTCACCATTATGGGACAAGGCATCGGTTTGTCATTAAGAGGATTAAGGCCCATCGCAGAAATTCAATACCTCGATTATTTATTGTACGGACTGCAACCCCTCAGTGACGATGTTTGTACCACGCATTTCCGCACTGCAGGACAGCAAAGCTGCCCGTTGATCGTACGAACAAGGGGACACCGGCTCGAAGGGATCTGGCACAGCGGCTCTCCCATGGGCGTAGTGATCAATGCACTTCGGGGTATGTATGTATGTGTGCCACGTAACATGGTACAGGCAGCGGGTATGTACAATACCTTATTGCAAAGCAATGATCCCGGCCTGGTGATCGAATGCCTAAACGGGTATCGCTTAAAAGAAAAATTACCGGCCAACCTGATGGCGTATACCGTGCCGCTGGGCGTACCTGAAATAATAAAAGAAGGAACCGATATTACGATGGTAAGCTATGGCTCTACGCTTCGCATTGTATCCGAAGCGGCAGAAGCACTGGATAGGATGGGTATCAGTTGCGAAGTGGTGGACGTACAGACCTTATTACCTTTCGATATCAATCATGCCATTGTTGCATCACTCAAAAAAACCAACCGCATTGTTTTCATTGATGAAGACGTACCCGGCGGAGCAGCGGCTTATATGTTTAATAAAGTGATGGAGGAGCAGGGGGGATATAAATTCCTGGACGTATCTCCCAGAACGATCACCGCAAAAGCCCACCGCCCTTCTTACGGCAGCGACGGCGATTATTTCAGTAAACCCAATACAGAAGATATTGTTGCTGTGATCAAAGAAATGATGGCCGAATAATGAAACTTACTTTATACCAGATCGATGCATTTGCCAGTAAACTCTTCGGAGGCAACCCGGCTGCAGTTATTCCATTAGAAAAATGGCTGGATGAAAAACTGATGCAGCAGATCGCCATGGAAAACAATTTGTCTGAAACGGTCTTCTTTGCTCCATCGCAAAATAAAGCGAGCGACTTTGAAATAAGGTGGTTCACTCCCGAAGTGGAGATCAACCTGTGCGGACATGCCACCCTGGCAAGCGCTTATGTGCTTTTCAATATCCTCAATTTTGATAAGCAGGAGATCCGCTTCAGTTCGTTAAGCGGAATTTTAAAAGTCACGAAAGAGAACGATCTCATCTGCCTCGACTTTCCTTCCTGGAAACCCGAACGGCTGGATATTTATCCCGATGAGCTTTCTGCCATGCTTGGTAATGTTGAAATTGTTGGGGTGTACAAGCATCGTGACATACTGGTTGAGTTACTCAATGAGGATGTGGTTAAGAACTGCCAGCCTGATTTTTCATTGATGAAAAAACATATTGACAAAATGATCATCACTGCTCCCGGCAGTATTTCCCGGTCTGACGCCCAGGCTGACCAGGTTGATTTTGTTTCCCGTTTTTTTGCACCCGGCGCTGGTATTGATGAAGATCCGGTAACAGGTTCGGCCCATTCGCAACTCATACCTTTCTGGAGTGAGAAACTTAATAAGACTGACCTTCATGCATTGCAACTGTCTAAACGGGGCGGAGAACTTTGGTGTGAGCAAAG
>DAOQRQ010000181.1:0-6367 GCA_035355815.1 Ferruginibacter sp.
AAGATCTTTCCCGATGCGGTTGTAATACGGCGAGATCTTTGGTTCTGCGGCCGGGGGTAATTTTATAAAAACGTCGGGGTCCTCCGAATTTGGTATATACCTGAAAGAACGGTACGAGTCCCCGTCCTTTATGAATTTTTCAAACGAAGAAAAGTTCGCTTTAATGACAAATACCAGGCTGTCGTAAAGCGGCAGTTTATCGATCACCTGCTGATCGAATTTATAATTGTTATACTCCTCCTCAACGGCTTTCTTTCCTGTATTGCAACCGGCCAGCAAAAAAAGGAATGATGCCTGGAAAATACTTGTCAAAAACCGGTGGAGCAGGTATTGCATAAAAATAACGGGATTATGAGTTTTGTTGTTTTTGTCATTTTTGCAGTGGATAATGAATTACAAGTTAAATAAAAAAAAGGCATGTTTTACTATTCAACAGCAGTTTTCCGGTTGCTACAGGTTCCCAACATTTGTATTCCAAATTCCGTGGTCAGTCCGGCAGAATTAAAAAGCATTAAGTGATCCTGGCGGAACACTTGCCTCAATGGAGTTTCTTTGGGGTTGAATAATTATTTCTGCCAAAGAGCAACCGCAAAGAACGCAATGTTTTTCGCAAAGGATGCCAGCGAAGCAGGGAGCAAAAAACGAAAATTAAAATTATCTTTCCCGAAATAATTTTATGTGTTTCCATAAGCCCATCCTTATTTTTTGTTTGCTATTGCCGGCAATACTGCCCGCACAAACTACGCCTGCGGCTGATTCGCTTAATGTCAGGTTTGAAAAAGTAGAATCGGAAGCTTCTTTCCCGGGCGGCCTGCATGGCTGGAGAGCCTATCTTATAACGAAACTGAACCCGAATATTCCTGTTGATAATGGCGCTCCCTCCGGCAAATACACAGTAATTGTTCAGTTTGTGGTCAGCAAAGACGGGGCCGTATCCAACATTAAAGCGCTCACGGATTTAGGTTATGGAATGGAAGAGGAAGTGGTAAGGATCATTGAAAGATCGGGTAACTGGAAGCCTGCGCTGCAAAACGGCAGGCCTGTTAATGCGTACCGCAAACAACCCGTGACTTTTGTGGTGGAAGATGATGGTTTCCAGATCACCAGTAAAGAACCTTACACCCTATTTGCTGGCATCGATAATGAAATTACCGTTAGTGCAGGAAAGATCAGCAACAGCAACTTAACACTGACAATATCAAAAGGCAACATTACACCTGCAGCAGACGGCAGGTTTATTGTAAAGGTACATTCACCCGGGAGGGTCCTCATTACGATCTATAATAAGAAAACCGAAAAACAAATAGGTGCTGCCAGTTATGAAGTGAAGAACCCATAGTGAAACACCTGCCCGGTTAAAAAAATATCAGGCCGCAGGATCTTTTACTTCTCAGCAACGTCTCCGACAGGGACGTTGCGTAATACAGAGACGCAACATCCTCAGGCTTGCTTCAAGCACGTTGAGAGACGTTGCCAGGAAATAAAGGCACCCTCAACACTAAGCCACCGGATCTTTTACCGGCTCATCTTTAAATACCGTTTTTAACCGGTGAAGTTTTTTAGATTGGAGGAAGTGAATGACCCGGTGTTCAATAACATGATGAAGCGGCACCAGCGCACAGGCTATCAATACTTTTACTGCAAGTATAGGCAATGGCGCTCCATGAAACCAATGATGAAGTTTTGAATCCAGTAAAAGGATAATGAATTCAAACAAAAAGATAAAGGAAACAAAACCCAATAACCTGATGAGCCAGTTGGGTGTATTAAAAAAACCAAGGAGTAATAAACTGATGAGCAAGATCATACCGCCGATCATAATAGCGGTGTACTGAAGATTATGTTTTCTTTCTGTGGCTTTCAATTCTTCCTCTGCCGTTTTTCGCATGCTTTCTTCTTCTGCCGCTATTTCTTCCTTTAAGATATCTTCCTTTTTACTTTGGTTTTCGATGCTGTCGCGGTACATATAAAAATTACCCCGTGCCTGCCAGGCATTTTTATAATCCCCCAATGCACTGTAGATGGAATCTAAATTATTGTAAACATCCTGCAGGCCCGAAACTTCATGTAATGAATCGAATGTGTTTAATGCAAACTGCATTTGAGGCAGGGCTTCGGTATACCGTTTGTATCTTTTCAGGTAGTCGGCATAATAATAAGTGTAATAAGCAGTAACTACCGGGGGGAAGGATTTTTTGCAATAACTTATTGTTCTGCGGTAATACCAGTCTGCCGAATCATAACGGCCATCAATTTCTGCATACACGGCATTGGTATTATATATCCTTGCAGAATCGCCCAACCGGTAATAATAATCAATCAATTTGTATTTTCTGCCCGTTTCAGCACCTTTTGTAAATTGATTTTGTTTAGCATAGATGCCCCAAAGTCCGGCCACGGCAATATACTTGGCTTCATAGTAGTCTATAGAATCTGCAATACGAATATTCTCTTCCCACAACTTTTCTGCAACAGGATAATTCTTCATCATTCCGTACACATTCGCCACATAACCCTGCTGCTTTAATACATTATTAAAGTCAGCAATTTTTTCATACTCTTTTTTTGACGCCTGGTAATAGGCGATTGCTTTTTCATATTCCTTTACCTGTTGGAAACCTTCGCCCAGGTAGTGGTTTGCTTCGGCGATACACTTAGTAACTTTCGAACGTTCGGCATATTTTTTAGCTGCAAATAAATTTTTTATAGCTTCCAGCATCTTTTGCTGAATGAGGAACATTTCCCACTTACGGTAAAAGTAATGGTACCTGGTTGTGTCTTCAATTCCATCCTTATTCAGATCAACCCGGTTATAATATTCATTGGCTTTATTAAAATCCCTTAGCTGCGCATACTTACGGCCTAAAAACGAAAGCATCAATGCTTCCTCATTCGGTAACCTTTCTTTAATGGCAAATGTAAGTGCCTGCTCTATATAGCTGCGCCACTTTTGCAAATCGGAATTATTACTGTAAGGCAATGCAGCCCAACGGTATGCCATAAACATATCCTGCTTTTTACCTGATGCACTCCCTAATTCAAAGATCAGCTTTATAAGGCTGTCAACCGCCTTTGTATTTTTGTGCTTGTTATAAAATACCGCCAGCCTGGCGGTATTTTCTATCTTATCAGCAACAGCTTTTGATTCTGTGATTATTTGTTCCAGTTTTTTCTGTTCGGCCTGCTTTTCATTTTTATTTTGCGCTGTAGCCGGTAAAAGGAACAGCAGAAGTACATATAAAAATACTATCCTGGAAGTTTTGGCTGAAAAATACATTCGGCTGGTTTTATAAGTTAAGGTATGAAATTATTTACCGGAAATAAGTTGAACAGCAGTAAATTAACCCGGCTGTATTCAAACCGGCAATAGCGTGCCCGGGAGTATTTTATCCAATCCTTTGCCCTGCTCCTGCGTGCAAATCAAAGGAAGAGTTTATATAAAAATATTAACTTGCTCCTAAATCTATCACCTGTGCAAAAATACATCCTCCTCTTTCTTCTTATTTTCCATGCATCCACAAAAGGCCTTTGCCAGAAAACCGTTTTTATTGATAACTATTCCCTGCCTGCAGAAATAAAAGCCGGACAGGTTATTGTAGAAATGCCATTCGGCTATTCGAATATTCTAAAAGTTTCCGGAGACACGGCCGGCTTAAAAAAAGCCGGTGATATTTTTATAGATGTGGCCTGCACCGACTATCCCATCAATGCATCTTTAGTATCGCTTAATAAGTCAAGGGTGGCCTCTTTTTTAAAACGCTTTCCCTTTATTGAAGAAAGCCAGCTGGCGCAGGTAAATTTCTTTCAGCAAACCGATGGCGCTTTAAGGGAAAAAGCGATCACAATGTTTCATGGCCTGATCGTAACGTTCCGGCCCAAACAAACGATCGAAAACGCCAAAAAAGAAGTGGTTAAACTGGAGGAAATTGTAAAAACAGGCACGGCTGACCCGGAAAAGGCAGTCCAGAAAAAAGACAGCGCAACAAACGAACTGGAAAAAATATATGCTAACAGGCCTCGCAAATTTCAAAACGGTAAATGGTATATACAGGTGGGCAGGGCCGGTATTGTATCCCTGGATACCGATGTGCCAAAAAAATCGCCGCTCGACTCCTTTATAGTGCGTGAACCTAAAGATGCCCTGGCGGAAGAATTGATAAGCAAATCGGAGTACAAGGAATTCAAAGGGTCAACGGCCATCCGTATCTATTACCCCCACTGGGTCAGTGAAGAAACACTCATTCCTAAAAAAACGGTCGCTGTTACAGAGAAACCGGTGCTTACTATCCGCACAGGCAGGATCCCCGATACATCTATTTTAACGATACTGGACAGAACAAAGTGGGCAAAGGCAAGCATTGTGGTTGATGTTACCGGCAGCATGTATAAATACACGGCGCAGCTTTTACTATGGGTAAAAACAAATCCCATCGGCAGCACGTCAAAGAACTTTGTATTTTTTAACGACGGGGATAATATGCCCGACAAGGATAAAAAGATCGGCAACACCGGCGGAATTTATTATAAACACTGCAACAGTTATGCAGAGGTGGAAGCCCTGATGAAGACGACCATGTTAAAAGGCGCCGGTGGCGATTACCCGGAGAATAATATCGAGGCATTGATCACCGGGGAAAAGATCTTCCCGGCTGCGGAGTACCAGGTGATGATCGCCGATAACTGGGCCCCCATTAAAGACAAAATATTCTGGAACCTGCTTACCAAACCCGTACGAATAGTGGTATGCGGCGCCAACGAGTTCAATGTAAACATCGATTACCTGAACCTGGCAAGAAAGACCAACGGCTCGGTTCATGTAATGGAAGCCGACCTGTACAACCTTGCCGGGTTAAAGGAAGGCGAAATTTTAAAAGTGGGTAAGAACAGTTTTGTTGTGAAGAACGGGGTGTTTGTGGAGATGGGGTATGATCTCAATAATAAATAGAACGCTTGTTACCGGGCATGGCCAGGTACGCCAACGCAGTTTACCGGTGCTGCATACCTGTGCCCAGTGCGGCCAGGCAAGGGCTTTTGTAAATTAATTATGCGTAAATTAAAATAAATTTACTGGAAATTAATTTACACGCTTCCGGTAATTCACCAGCAAACATTCATGAGCAATCCAAGCCAGGCCCATTGCCGGGCCCGGGATGAAAGCGGAGATTAAAAGCGGCGAAGGCTTATCAGCATTTGTATTCCAAATTCCGGACACAGTCCGGGGGAATATAAAACGCATCAGGTAATCCCATGATCAGTACGTGGTAAATTTAATAAATTAGGTAGGGAACACTTGCGTAGTTGGGGGACCATTTGTATTAACGACCATCCAAAAATACCGTATTTAAAAGCTGTCCGAATTTTAAATGAAACCCAGGCCCGGGTACGGGCAACCAGGCCCCACGGACACCACATGCCCTGCCCTGGCAGATCAGCTGTGCCGGGAAATTAGTTCATATAGGTTTATTACCATTGAAATAAAAGTGCGCAATACTGTTGGTTATCTGTAATAGTTTCACAGATAATCGTATAACCAATGTATAAGATCATTTTACCTCTTTTCTTATTGTTTTCGGGTACCGGTATTTTTGCCCAGGGGCAGGGTAATTCCGGCATTCGTATCACGGTACTCAATGAGCAGAAGAACGCCCTTGCGGGTGCAACCGTATCATTACTCACCCCGGATTCTGTGGTGGTTCGTTCAGGGGTGACCGGCACTTCCGGCATTTTTGAATTCACAGGGCTTAGCAGCGGAAAATACCTGGTTAGGGTAAGCCAGGCAGGATATAATGATGGGTACAGTATACCGGTCGACCTCACGAACAAAACCTCATTTGCCGATATCGTTACACTAAGACCCAGGAACAAGCTGCTGAGCGAAGTAACGGTTACTTCTAAAAAACCGGCCATCCAGTTCCTTGCCGATAAAACAGTAGTGAACCCCGAAGCCAGCATTTCAAATGCCGGAGCCTCGGTGATGGATGTGCTGGAAAAATCGCCGGGCATAACCGTGAATAAAGATGGCTCCATCATCATGAAGGGAAAACCATCAGTAACCGTTTTGATCGACGGCAAGCCCACACAGCTAAGCGGTGCAGACCTGCAGGGTTATCTTTCGGGCATCCCTGCTTCACAGGTAGATGTGGTGGAACTGATCGAGAACCCCGGGGCCAAATATGATGCAGCAGGCAATGCCGGCATCATCAACATCAAAATGAAAGCTAACCGGGTGAAGGGTTTCAACGGCTCTATGAACTTAAGTTTGGGACAGGGCATCTATACCAAAACGGGCAATTCGCTCAACCTTAATTACCGGAATGGAAAAATGAACTGGTTCATGAACTATGGCATGCGGGCAAGTACGGAGAAA
>DAOQRQ010000182.1:0-6339 GCA_035355815.1 Ferruginibacter sp.
ATCAGCCATTTTACCCGAATGGCAGGCATCGGTTATCAATACCACGTTGACGCCTGTTTTAGCCGATAAGGTGAAGGCGATATCATTGAGGTAATTCACGCTCAGCGACATGCTCTCATACGATTCAACCGGCGTGTTATAACAGATCAGGTAGGCCTGGTTAAACATAGTAATGCTTTCCAGGTCGCCATGGCCAGAGAAATAAAAAAATACCAGGTCGCCTTTTTTACAGGTACGCACCAGCCATTTGATGGCCATGGTTACGGCAGCAGTGCTGGCATTGGCATTTGTGAGTAACCGGATATTGTCTTTGGGTACAGAACCACCGGCCTTTGATTGAAGAAAATCAGCAAATACAACTGCATCCCGGTCGGCGAACTGAAGTGGCGGAATATCGGGATCGCTGTATTTGGAAATGCCCACGAGCAAGGCATATACATTGCCTGTTGCTGAATCCTGATTTACTGTTTGTGCCGGAACGGAAATGTATGAAAAAACAGCTGCTATCAGTTGAAGTATAAATTTCATAAGCCCCGCTGGTTTGGTATCTGTTGCAATAAGATACTCAAATGTTTTTGATGGAAAGGATTATTTTTTTAGACAACTCATGCAGACATACCATAGATTCACTTAATAGTCGAAGTAAACGCCCTTTTGTTTCAATCTTGTTTTCATTGGCTTTGCCACCAGCTTTTCCCATTCAGGCTTTTTACGCAGGTCGCTCATCAGGGGGTCCAGTTCAAGGATGTAGGTGTAGCTGAACCCAAACCTGATCGCTTTCTTCAGCCATACAAACGCTTCGACGCTGTTTTGTTCACCGGCATAAAGGCGGGCGATGGTATAATACGATTCGGCATCATCCGGGTTTATCTCGGTAACATATTTTTTGTATAACCCGATCGCATCGCCTGGTTTATTGGCCAGCAGTTTTAGCCGCCCGTTCAGTCCGGTGAATTCATCGAGGTTGTACGGATGTACCTGCCTGGCTTCATCCAGTAGTTTCTTTGACTGTTCAAACTGCCCGGCGTACATCGCCATTTCGGCCAGCAGCATTCTTTTTTGGAAATTGATCTGGCCGCTGTTGTACAGGTAATTGAGTTGCTCCAGCGTTGCCTTGTTCTTATAGATGGCCACACCGGCATCAACCAGTTGTAAGCGGGTATTCACATTACCGGGTGCAAGTTCCACCGACCTTGCATAATAGGGATATGCCTGTTTTTTTGAGCCGGCCCATACGTAGATATTACCTACTTTATTCTGAATATCTGCCAGTATATCCTTTTCCGAAATAGATTCCGCTGCTTTCAGCAGGTAACGGATACCCTCTTGCCGCGGCATATATATATTGCCTGCCAACTGCAGATTCTCCTTGGTACCCGGCAGACTGACCTGTTCCTGTTTATTGTGTAAAGTGAAGCCGGGGCGTTCGTCCTGATTAACCTCGTTGGTTGTTTCTGAAAGATCTGTCACTTCATAATCTGCAGATGTATTGATCAGCTTCAAGACAGTGGTATCAATAAATAGCTCTTTATTCAATTTCGGGAACCATACGATGGAGTCCAGGTATTGTGTAAGCGCAGGAGTTTTTGCCCGGTTGTACAGTAAAAGGCCCAGCCGGTAGATCCAGTCGCGGTTGTCTGCGGGAAATTTATCAATGGCCCTCCGGTAGAAGGCATTCAGTTCTTTATCCGTTCTTTCGGTATCAAAAGCCCTGAATTCGTAAATCCTTTTTTCCGCTTCGGTATAACGGCCCAGTTTTTCCAGCAGCCGCCAGCTTTTTACATATCCACCGATCTCAACGGGTTGAAGTTGCATGATTGAATTGTATACGGCTTCCGCTTCTGCGTAATGACCCCATGTTTCATAAACATGGGCGATGAAGTAGAAATCTTCTATTTTTTGGTAGTAATGTTTCCGGAAGATATCCTCGAAACATGTGTGTGGGTAAGCATAGTTTGACCCTTTGATCACCGAATCGCAATATTTACTGAAAGAAACCGTGTCGAGGTTGAACTGCATGGCAAAACGGAACATTAATTCGGCTTCTTCCCATTTCTGTTGCTCATAAAATATTTTGCCCAGGTAATGAAAAGCCAGTGGGTTTTGCTGGTCAATACCGATCACTTTCTTCAGCATCCGGATGGCTGCGGCAGTATCGTTTTTGCGATAGGCGGCCATACCTTCATAAAAAAGGGCCATTAGGTCTTTCTTATCTATTGCTGAAGGAACGGAACAGGAGCGCCAGTCATCGTCAGTATTAACACGGGGGCTCGACCAGTAAAGCGGCTCCCAGCCTGCCTTAAAATGCAGACCCATTTTTCTTTTCTCGGCTTCATAAAAAAAAGAATCAGCCAGTGCATACCGGGCAGAATTAAGGTACAGGTAACCCAGTCTTTCAAAAGGCAGGTAATGCCTCGAGTTGAGATCGATCGATGTGCGGTAATATTCTTCTGCATAAAGCAGGTTGCCGGCATGTTCATTCAATAATCCAAAATTGTTATTGGTACAGGGAAGGCCGGGTTGCAAACTATCGGCTTTATTACAGGCATTGAACCCGGTTTCATTCCGGCCTGTAACGGCATACAGGTAACTCAGGTTAGCCCAGGGGATGGCCCATTTTGTTGCCAGGCTGGCTGCTTTAAGAAAATATTTTTCTGCTTCGCCGGTTTGTTTTTTTGCCATGTACAATATACCCAGCTCATTGAAAATATATGCGGCATGTTTTTCCAGGGCCAGCGCTTTTTGCTGTTCGGCAAAAGCCAGGTTAACCAGCGAGTCGTGATTATCAATTGTGGGCATTTTCAACCGGTGAACAACGCCGGTAAAATAGTGCAGTTTTACCTCCAGTATGTTGTAGAAAAATTCGGTGGGTGCTGTTAATTTCAACGCAACGGATAACATTTTTGGATAGGCATCGTAATTACTTATGCTGCTGTTATAATACCTCCGACGCTCCAGTTCGGCCTCATCGCCCTTTAAATACTGGTTGATCACTTCCTGCACCTTATCATCAAAAACAATGACCAGGCTTTCATTAAAACGGGCAGCAGATTCCTTGTCCTGCCGAAGGCCGCTGATCAGTTCATCCAGTTTCTTCTTACCGGTTTCAACCTTCCTGCTGTCGGCCATGGCCCTTTGCCTGGCGGCATTTGCCATGGACGTATCCACTGATGAAGTATCACCTGACCACGATTCCCCGGTTTCCAGTTTATCCTTAATCCAATTGATCATGGCAAAGGGAATTTCTCCGGCTTCCAGTTCATGAAGGTTTAAACTGTCGACCATCGCCACCAGGTTTTCTTTTTTAAGGGCTGAGATAAAGTAATCCTCGGGCGATAGGTTATTCTGATTTTCTGATTCATTGTACACTGCGGCCACCCGGGCCTGTTCAAGGGAAATGGAATCAACAGCAGATTGCTGCAGAACCGCCTGCAGTCCTTCCTGGTTTACTTTAGATAACGGGAACGCATCTTTTCCGCTCAATACCGGTGTCTGTACTTTATTTTCCATTTTTAACACCGGGTCATTTTCCAGGGAACTTTCTATGAATTTTTTAAGTTCGCCGAATGTAACAATACCATCCCTGCTTTTATCCGCCAATCCTTTCAACCCATTTACGAGGTAGTACGAGAAAACACCTCTGCCTCCACCCCAATCGGCTTTTTCATTAGACAACTGATCGGGTTTGCTTGATGCGATACGTACCACTTTTTCATTTGCTTCTACCAGTTGCTGGCCGCTCAGAACATTTCCGGCCGACCGGCTGTCGGACATATTTCCCGAATGGCAGGCATCTGTGATCAGCACCACGTTTGCCTTTGTTTTTACCGAAAACGAATTGGCAAGTTCATTCACATCACGAATACTTAATGCCAGGCCGATATAATTTGCAGGAGGTGAATTATAACAGATCAGGTACCCGTTATTGAACAGGGTTAGGTTTTCCAGGTCGCCATGCCCGGAGAAATAAAAGAAAATGAGATCGTTCTTTTTACATTTTTTGGCAAGGCCGGAAAGGGCTGTATACACCGCTGCCTGTGTGGCGCCGGAATCTGTAAGTAAACGGATATTTTCTTTGGGTACGGATCCCCCGGCCTTCGACATTAAGAACTCAGCGAAAACTTCAGCGTCCCGGTGGGCAAACTGTAACTGCGGAATATCGGCATCCATGTACCTGGAAACCCCTACCACAACAGCATAAACGTCCGGAGGGGCACCGGTTTGGGATGTTTGGGAAACATCCTGTTGCGCTTTTACCGTTACTGAACAAACGGTAACCATAAATATGAAAAAGATATGCCTCATTCATTTGTAACAGGTATTGTCCCTGGTTGAATTATCCGGGAACCCTGTTTAAGCAGTTGATTAAATATACCACATTACCGCTGTAACACAAATTAATTACCGCACTGGTAATGTCCTGTTGTGAACCACAACTTGTCCCGACTTAGTCGTGGATAGGATATAGTACACATAGTTAATACACCAGGATCTATGTGAAACCTATGTTCTCTATTGTGTCTATATGGTTCAAGTTTGAAACCAGCACACAACCACCTTCCCTTCCCTTCGCTTTACTGAACGTACAATTGATTGAAGAGGAATTTGAATGTTCCATGCGATTGCGCCCTGAACGTGATCTCTGGTCCAAATGCATATAGTTTTCCTTTCCCAATAGTTGCTTCAAAGGCAGTCACTCCGTTCTTTAAGTAGGCCTGTCCCCAGGCCCAGCCGCTCCGCAGCGGTTTATCATTGGCAAACCAGGCGATGGGTTTAATGATACCGCTGCTCACCGCATCGGGGCCCAGGCGAAACACCGGGCTGTTATCAAAATAAACATCGGCTTCTTCCCGCATACCGGCTGCAGCCATCTCCTTATTATTAACGGCCACTTTTAAAATACTTCCGGGGATATAATATTTTTCCCTGCTCAAAGTTTTTTCAGTTCCGTTATCAATTTCCACGATGGCATCGGTAACGGGTAATTTAAGATGATAGGCAAGTTGTGTGCTGCTGCCGATGGTAACTACCGTACCGCCCTGCTCCATGAATTTTTTCAATTCCGGAATGGATCTTTCTGCCGTAATGCGGCCGGTCATTTGCCTGAACTCCGGTGGTATCATACTATCAGAACCACCTCTTCCCGCATTTGCACTATTTCTGCCGCTTACTGATGGTATGGCGCCGGTTACAAAAACGATCACATCGTATCTATCTTTGAGGTTGCCAGTATCAATGTCTTTTGGATAGATCACCTCAAAGGGATAATTGAATTTCTCAAAGATCAATCTTGTCCAGCCTGAAGGCATGGAGCCGCCATACATATCCCATAAAGCGATCCTCGCCTTATTAATCTTTACCAGTGAAGAAGGACGTTTTGATGCCGGTAAAAACTGTGCACTGCTTTCCTTCACTACATTATCAATAATGTTTTTTGCCTTACCGGTAGCAGGAATATAAAATGCACCGGTAGTATTCTCCGCATCATTGGTAACACGAAATACTTCCACGCCGTTGTTCAGTAAAATATTCACGGCTTTAAAAGACTGATTGGCTCCAGCGTCCAGTATATACCCTTTGGTTGAAGAGGCGACAGCGCCTTCCAGTTTCAGCAATGCTCCTCTTGGATTTGATTGAAACGGTCCGTCAAATGCATCCATCACCCGGTCGAATTTTATACCCATCTGGTAAGCCAGCGTCCAGCCCGAAGCATCGTAGGGCGGCACCGGTGGCCCGCCGGGGTATTGAAAATCGTTGGGATGATCCTGCGGTTCAAACAGGTCGAGTATGTGGGGACGAAAAGCCTGGTTTGTTTTTACGATATAGGAATTGGCCGGGTATTTTTTTCCGGCAACGGTAAATTCAGCCGTTGCTTTTTGAACTACCACACCTGTTCTTATCAATGCATTCAGGAATTCCACGGCGCTGGCAACATCTGTCTGGTTGGCCGGAATGATATATCCCCTTGCATCTTTATAATTTGTATTCTTCATCACCGAATCATAGAACTTAACAGGGATATTTCCGGGGCCGCTGCGGTTTGCTCGCTTTAACGAATCCTGGTAAAGCCTGTTCATCTCATCAATTTTTGAAGGAGATAATGACCAGGTATCTTTATTTCCCTTTTCGATCGAATTCCTTCCCATCAGGTAAATATTGTACAGCAGTTCATCCCGGTTCCGGGAAGCATAATTCAACACGGCATAGTTCAATGAAACAGAATAATCGATCGAATTGCGAAAAAACCATTTTTGCGGCGTAACCGGGTTGGGCGTTGCCGCATTGGGTATAAGCCTTGATGGTACAAGCGGAACGTCTGATGGCGTAGGACTGCCGATG
>DAOQRQ010000183.1:0-6333 GCA_035355815.1 Ferruginibacter sp.
GCGCCCGGCCGCATACTTTATCGTGGGTGATATGGGTAAAATAATTCAGCACTTCGGTATCGGTCATCATACTGAAGTCGATCACTTCCTTTGCACAGGCATTGCAGTACCGGCCCTGTTCCGTTGGCGTCATCTGTTGCCAGTTCTCGTGGCAGGGTTCCGGGATGGAGAGTTGCAATTTCTGCATAACAGCCGGTTTTGTTATACGGATGCTGCTTTACAGGTAATTACATAAACCAGTGAAAATAATTTTGGAGAAAGAAGAATGACGAGATGCCACCGGAATATCATTTGCTTTCCAGCATCACATCGGCCTGCTGAAAACTAACCCGGTCGGTATACACCCGGTTGGTGACCTTATTGCGGTAATTCTTGAACATGCTTTGCCAGCGGAGCTGCAATACACCCAGCACGCCTTCCTTAATAATACCTTTATTCATTTTGCTGGCGCCAAATTCCCGGTCGATGAACGTGATGGGCACTTCCGTTATTTTAAAGCCCAGTTTCCAGGCTGCAAATTTCATTTCTATCTGGAAGGCATAACCCACAAAACTGATCTGGTCGAGGTTGATCGATTCCAATACTTCGGCCCGGTAACAAACAAAGCCGGCAGTAGGATCCTTTATTGGCATCCAGGTGATCATTCTTGTGTACAAAGAAGCGCCTTTTGAAAGCAGTATCCTGTCGGCAGGCCAGTTGGCTACTGCTCCACCCTTTATATACCGGGAGCCCACGGCAACCCCTGCCCCATTTACACAGGCTGTATATAATGCATCCAGGTCTTTGGGATTGTGAGAGAAATCGGCATCCATTTCAAAAATGAACTTATAGCCTTTTTCCAGCGCCCAGCGAAAGCCATATATATATGCAGTACCCAGGCCGAGTTTGCCTGACCGCCTCTCTAAAAATAATTGCCCGGGATACTTAGGCATCAGAGATGCAATGATGGACGCTGTGCCATCCGGAGAATTATCGTCGATGATGAGCACATGATAACCCAACTGCAAACCGATCACTGCATCGATGATCTTCTCGATGTTTTCCTTTTCGTTGTAAGTTGGTATGATGACTAATTTTTCCAATGATGCCCAAACATTGATCGATCCAAATTTACAATAAATAACACAACTGCTTATTAACTTGTTTTCTGCTATTTCTATTTAGTTATTCTTTAACAGGGACCGGTTAAGTATCTCCGTCAGCTTCTGCTTGGTATGCAAGGGAAAATCTCCCCGCATCATCCAGTCATAATACTGAGGTTCAGCCTTTAGTACATCGGCTACAGCCCTGCCCTTGTGTTTTCCGAAATTGAATATTTCCCTTCCCGAATCGTTGAAGCTGAAACGGCGGGCATAATCCACGATCTTATCTTCGCCGATCACTCCCAGGATAGAATCAACGGAATCGCCCAGTTTTTCATAGCGTTTCAATTGTGCCATCAAGACATCAATGGTGGCATTCACATCTGTTTCGGCGCTGTGTGCGCCTACCAGTTCCTTTTCGCAAAAGAATTTATAGGCTGCAGATAACGTACGGGGTTCCATGGTATAGAATATGTGCTGCACATCTATCATCTTACGGGTACTCAGGTCAACATCCATACCGGCCCGTAAGAATTCTTCCATCAGGATGGGAATATCAAACCGGTTGCTGTTGTATCCGCCCAGGTCGCAGTTTTCGATGAACATTTTTATTTCATTGCCCGACTGCTTAAATGTAGGTGCATCTTTCACCATCTCATCTGTGATACCATGAATATCGCTTGATTCTTTAGGGATGGCCATTTCGGGGTTAAGCAGTTTTCTTTTTACCAGCCGGCTTCCGTCGGGCATGATCTTTACCATGGCGATCTCTACAATACGGTCTGCAGAAAGACTCACTCCGGTTGTTTCAAGATCAATAAAGACAATGGGGCGTTTAAGTTGCAACATGTTGGATTTTATTTTTAGTAAGGATTAAAGTTCCGTTTTCACAGGTCGTTTTGCCCTGATTTGGGTATAAAATTGAGGCCGAAGGTAATATTAATTGTTTTTCGTCGTTTACCGTTGATAAATTATCTTTGCAGAAACTTAGGATCTGCAATAATAGGTTTTTAAATCTCAAAAGAGAAATGATGAAAAAAATATTCTTTGCCCTGCTGCTTATGATCACCATCTCTGCTATTGTAAGCAGTTGTGCCCCAAGCCGTAAGTCAGGTTGTCCCATGAGTGAAGGCATCATTCACTAAGCCCGGCATTTACATGAACTGGATCGAACTCAACAACCTGCAACAGCTATCCCGGATCAGGGAATTATCCCGTTCGAGGCCGCAGGTGATCTTCAAACACAGCACCCGTTGTTCCATCAGCACCGTTGTAAAAAACCGGCTCGAAAGAGTTGACCAGCCCCTGTCTGTTGACTTTTATTTTCTCGACCTGCTGAAATTCCGTTTGGTATCCGACCAGGTAGCGGAAGACTTCTCTGTTTACCACGAATCGCCCCAGGTACTATTGATAAAAGACGCAGCATGTATTTATGAAGAAAGTCACAGCGCCATCGATATGGCCGGCATCATAGAGCAGATCGGTCTTAACTAAGTCTTCTTCTTTTAACGTACTTCACCACTTCATACCATATTACCGAAACAAAACCGGTAACCACCGCAAAAGCCACCTGGTTCATCGCTAATTTTTCAAAGCTGAAAAAAGCAGCAAGCTGACGAACGCTTACAAATAAAGCAGTCAGTACAATGGTGATGATGATGATGATGGGAACCAGGTTATTTTTATACCGGCTGGTTTCCAGGATGGAATAATAAAAAGAACGGTTCACCAGTGTAAGAAATACGTTGGCCGATATCAGCGCCAGGAATATCATGGTACGGGTGATGCTTTCATTATATCCCTGGCCTACCGCATATTGATAGGTGAATAAGGTACCCGCAGTAATAACAAGTCCCTGGATGATGCTGGTAGCCAGTTCCTGTGCATTAAAAAAAGTGCTGCTGAATTCCCGGGGCTTCTGCAGCATCATATTTTTTTCGATCGGCTCATTCTCATAAATGATGGAGCAGGTGGGCCCCATGATCAGTTCCAGGAAGATCACATGCACGGGCGTAAAGATATTCGGGTATACCCATCCCAATGCAAGCGGAATAAAAACAGTGAGTATGATGGGTATGTGAATGGAAATGATATACTGAATGGCTTTTTTCAGGTTGCTGTATATCTTTCTTCCCATGGCGATGGCATCCACCATCCTGGCCAGGTCATCGTCTGTTAATATCAATGACGATGCCTGTTTGGCGATCTCCGTTCCTTTCCTTCCCATGGCAATGCCTATATGTGCGGATTTAAGTGCCGGTCCATCGTTCACCCCGTCTCCTGTCATGGCAACGATCTTTCCGTTCGCCTTCAGTGCGTTGATCACCCGGAGCTTTGCATCAGGAAACATGCGGGTGAAGATATTTATACTGTTCACTTTCTTAACCAGCTCTTCTTCTGTCATGGCAAGCAATACTTCTCCATCTATGGTCTTACCGGCATCTTTAAACCCGGTTTGCATGGCAATGGTTCGGGTGGTTGCCACATTATCACCGGTAATGATCTTTACATCAATGCCTGCATCATCGAAAGCTTTAAAAACAGTACCGATATTCTTCTTGGGAGGATCGTAAAATGCAACCAGTCCTTTAAAGGAAAAACGGAACTGTTGCTGTTGCTTTGGAAAATCATTCCCGGCATGAACCGCTTCTGCAACTGCCAGCACCCGGTAGCCTTTTTCCGCCAGTTCATTTACAGCCGATACGATCCCTTTTTCTTCTTCGGCAGATAACCCGGATACCCGGATAATGGCTTCCGGCGCCCCTTTAGCAGCAATGATCCGGTTGCCTGACGCATTCTCAAAAATATGCGTCATCATCGGCGGCCTTCCTTCCAGCGGGTATTCGTGTATCATTTTATAAGAGCGCCGTTCGTCGTTCACAAAAAGGCCCTTATAAGAATCGTGTAAGGCTGTTTCCATCGGATCAAAAGGAATGGGTTCACTTGCCCACATGGCAGCACGTATCAGTCTTTTCTCTTGATCGGATATTACATTGGCGGGATTTGAAAAGTGACCTTCAGCGGGGACAAATATTTTTATAAGCTCCATTTTATTCTCGGTAATGGTGCCGGTCTTATCTACACAAATAACAGAAGCACTGCCAAGTGTTTCAACTGTTTTGGTAAGTTTCACAATAACTCCCATCTTCATCAGCCGCCAGGCCCCTAATGCCATGAACGTGGCAAAAGCCACCGGTATCTCTTCGGGAAGTATGCTCATGGCAAGCGTAAGCGCTTTTAATAAACTGTCGAAGATATTCCTGGAATGAAAATAATTGATGCCCCATACCACCAGGAAAACGATGATCCCGGCGATCGCCATCTTCTTCACAAAATTATTTATCTGGAGCTGCAGCGGTGTCTTTTCTTCCTCAATGGACGAAAGCGCCCCGCCGATCTTTCCCAGGCTGGTTTCATTACCGATGGCCGTTACCCGGCAGATGGCCAATCCACCCGAAACAAAGGTTCCCTGGTAAACCTGGTTGTTTGTATCCGACTCTGTCTTAAAAACACTCAGCGATTCGCCGGTAAGAATGGATTCATTCACAGAAAAATCGTTTGACTGGATGATCACGCCGTCGGCCGGTACCGAACCTCCTTCTTCAATGATCATCATATCTCCTGTCACAATGTCTTCGCTGTTTATCTCCTGCGTTGTTCCATTGCGTATCACTTTACTCATGGGCCGGGTAAGGGCACGCAATGCCGCAATGGCATTCCTGCTCCGGTAGTTCTGGAAAACTGAAATGGCAGATACAAATACAATGGCGGCAGACATAAAGAGTCCGTCATTGCGGTTACCTGTGATAAAGTAGATCAGTGCAGCAAAAACCAGCAGGATAAACATGGGTTCCAATGCAATTTCCTTCAGCAGTGTGATAAAACCTGCCTCCTGCTTAAATTGCTGCCGGTTGAATCCGGATCGCTTCCGTGCCTCCGTTACCTGTTCATCCGTAAGGCCCTTTATATTGAAATTACTTTCTGCCATTCATGCGGAGTATTGAATTGATCAATTAAAATTAAGGCAATTGAGATTTTTGTACCTGTTTTATTTTAACAAACAGGAAAATTCATCCGGCCTCCGTGATATATATGCTGTTTGTTGTAATTTTAGGGCCATACAACAAAAATGCCGTCAACTTCCCCGCTTTCAACCAAACGTCTGCAGCAGGAAAAGGAAAAATTTGAAGCCCTGTTCCAGTATGCTTCCATGGGCATACTGGTTGCCGGTAAAGCAGGGGAAATACTGATGGCAAATAATTTCCTCCTGTCCCAGTTTGGATACAGCAGCCAGGAAGAACTGATCGGCAAAAAGATCGAACAACTCATCCCCAGCCGGTATCACGGCCATCATACCAAATACCGGGATAAATACAATAAACATCCCGAGCCAAGGCCGATGGGCATTGGCAAAGATCTTTTTGCTGCCAAAAAAGACAGCACCGAATTCCCGGTGGAGATAAGTCTGAGTAACTATGTGATGGACGGAGAAAGTTATACCATCGCTTTTGTAAGCGATATCAGCAAAAGAAAAGAATACGAAAACGCTGTTATACTGCAAAAAGAACAACTCGCCGAAACAAATAAAAAGATCGAGGAACTGAATGATGAACTGGAAGAAAAAGTGGAGTTGCGTACCAAACAACTGAAAGATACGCTTGCCCAGCTGGAAGTATCCAAAGATGAACTTACCAAGGCATTGAGCAAAGAAAAAGAGCTGAGCGACCTGAAAAGCCGTTTTGTATCCATGGCTTCGCATGAGTTCCGTACTCCGTTAAGCACCATTCTATCGTCTGCCTCACTGGTATCTAAATATACCGAGACCGAAGAGCAGGAAAAAAGAGACAAACACATTCACCGGATTAAATCATCGGTTAATAACCTTACCAGCCTGCTGAATGAATTTCTTTCCATCGGCAAGATTGAAGACGGGAAAATTCTTGCAAACAATATCACCTTTAACATTAAAGACCTCATCGCTGCGCTGTGTACCGAACTGGAAGGTATTGCCAAAAAAGACCAGCAGATCATTTACAAACACAGCGGGGAAGATGTGGTAGTGCTTGACCCGACGTTATTGCGTAATGTGATCACGAACCTGTTATCCAATGCCATCAAATTCTCCTCCGAGAACGGCATCATTGAAGTTAGCAGCGAGGTAAGCGCCCGGGAGATCGTGCTGACGGTGCAGGACAATGGCCTGGGTATATCCAAGGAAGACCAGGAACACCTGTTTGAACGGTTCTTCCGC
>DAOQRQ010000184.1:0-6316 GCA_035355815.1 Ferruginibacter sp.
ACTGGTTGGCCATGGTGCCGCTGGGCATGCAAATGGCTTTTTCTTTACCGGTTATCTCTTCAAATTTCTTTTCCAATGCTGCTACGGCGCCACCACTGCCATACCGGTCTCTTTCAATCGGGTTTTTGCTGTTGGCTTTCTGCAATTCGGCGATATACGCAGCAGGCTCGTATGAAATGCCGTCTCCAAAAAAATAAATGGGTTCATCATTGCCCGGAGATGAGCCTGTTATTCTTTCTGCGGCCAGTAATCCTCCCACAGGTATAAGCGTGGGTAATAAAGCAAGGCCTGAACCTTTCAGGAAATCTCTCCGGTTTTGATTTGACATGGCTGTATTTTTAAGTACCGTAAATTATGAAAAATAAACCTCCTTTTTAAAGAAGATTTTAGTTCGGCAGGAAAATTTATAAACGGTAAATTTGCCCGTTCATAATCAAATTGCAACAGATGACTGAAGACGATATTTTAAAACTGACCTTGTATATAGTGACAGGGTTTGTGGTTGGGCTGATCGTTCACAAACTGGTGATGCCCCTGCTGGCAAGGCTGGCATCCAAAACAAAACTAAAGTCCGACGACCTCATCATTGCCAGCATCCGCAAATGGGTCATTGCCTGGTTTGTGGCGCTGGGACTATTCATGGGCCTGCGCCGTATTGATATGGACATGCGTTACCACAACTGGCTGGAGAACGGGCTGATGATATTCTATATCTTTTCTGCCACACTCATCCTGGCAAGGGTCATCTCGGGCATGCTGCGTATAAAAGCAAACGGCACCGATACGGTGATCCCTTCCTCCTCCATTATCGGCAATATCGTAAGGGGTATCATATATATAATCGGGCTGCTCATCATACTCCAGTCGCAGGGCATTTCCATAACACCCATACTTACTGCATTGGGCGTGGGTGGACTGGCGGTAGCGCTGGCATTACAACCCACGCTCTCTAATTTATTTGCCGGTCTGCAGATAATCGCATCGGGCAAAATAAACCACGGCGATTTTGTAAAACTATCAACGGGCGAAGACGGGTACATTGATGACATCACCTGGCGCAGCACCACCATCCGTGGCGAGGCCGATCATACAGTGATTGTACCCAATTCCAAACTGGCCGATATGATCGTTACCAACTATTACCTGCCAGGCCGGGAATTATCTTTTTCGGTTGAAGTAGCCATAAGTATGGAAAATGATCTTGAGTTTGTTGAAAAGGTCAGCAAAGAGATCATCAGCGAAACACAGAAACAAACAGAAGGCGCTGTGAAAGATTTTGAACCGGTGATACGCTATTTTTCCGTGGGCGATAACCGCATAAACCTGCGGGCCATATTACGGGTGATGGAATACTCGTATAAATTCCCGGTAAGGCACGAGTTCATTAAAAAACTGCAGCGGCGTTTTCAGCAGGAAGGCATTAAGATGGCTTTGCCTGTTCAGGCGGTGTATTTAAAGAAAGACGATGCTGCGGAATAACGGGAAGCCAATTGAAAATTGAATATTGAGCATTGCGTATTGAACATTTCTTACACCCAATTCATTGATCAGTTTTCAATTTTCAACAAAGATCAATGATCAATATAAAAACAGGAGTCTGTTAATTCTTCTTCTCTTCTGCCTTTTTTGGTTCGGGTAACAATTTGAAATAAGTCACTTTAAATTTATCATTCACCACTTCGCCCTGCACTTCTGCTTTGCGGATGGCATTGCAGAAGCCATCATGCGCATGGGCATCGCCAAAATCATCAATGGAAGCGCCATCCACATAGTATGCATTTTCACCGATCCGAACCGCCAGCTCACAGGTCTTTCCCGGCAGCCCCAGTTTGCATTTGCCGCAGGAGGTCTCTACGGTTTGTATTTTTTTTGCAGGATCGGGTTTGGCTGTTTTAATGCTTTGTGCCGATGCTGTGAATACAAATAAACTACCCAGCAACAGCAGGAAATATGATTTCATAAATATTTTTTTAAAGATCAAAGACAGGTACAGTTTTTATGTGTTAATACGCAATATTCAATTCTCAATATACAATGTTCAACAGGGGCAGGCTTATACATTTCCCTGTCCCTGGTAATCAAGTGTTATCTCATCCGGCTGATTGCATTGGGTGATCTGTGCAAAAGCGCTGTATATTGAACCGATGGATAATGGCAGACTGAACAGCAAACCGATGCCACAGGGAATGATGCTGATAATTATAATAATCCCCAGCAAAATGAACAGCCCGATCATGGGCAACAGGTTTTTGGTGCTTACCCTTCTCGACATCTCCATGGCCGGCCATCCTTCCATTTTATAAATAACAATGAAATGGATCTTGAAGGCCCACATCACGCCTACCAGCATCCCGATAATGAGAAATGCAAAGAAAAGGAGTATGGTAGTTGGGTTAAGGAACATGCTTCTTGCCAGTACTTCAATTTCCTTTTGGTTCTCGTATACGCCCTGCCCCTGCGACAGGCGAACGAGTTCAATGATATCCGGCAGCAGGTTAAAAAAGAATACCACGATCAGGAAAACGATCACCGCCAGTTCTATCAGTGAACTTACCATTATCTGCGCCAGGTAATTAAACCCTTTGAAAATATCGCCAAAGTCCTGCCAGGGAATGCCCCTGGAAACCTGCCAGGTTATAAAAATGGCGCTGGCCATAAAGCAGGGACTGATGATGAGGTTATTTGCCAGCCCGCCGATGAATGGTATAAAACCGGCCAGCCCTCCGATCAGTACAGCAACAATACCTCCGAGGATGTATAATCCCAAATGCTTTGATATAAGCGCCCAGCCATCTGAAATGGCTTGTCCAACAGAAAGCTGAACATTTCCCGACTTGATTTCTTCTATCGACTTCATGTTTTTTTTTGTTAAGGTAAGAATTTTTATGCTTGCAGTAAACCGGGTCGAAGGATTCTTTGTAAATTTTAGACAGAACGGTTTGTCGCAGGTCTATTTTTATACTCCCCATAACTATCTGCCATAGCTACTTTTCAGTTACCTGCTTTTTGTTCAATAAAAAGTTTGATGATGTTCTTTTCGGCATCGTCATTGATCCTTTTTACAATACCTTTTTCATCACTGGTAATGGTCTGCTCTTTGTCGAAGGGAAGTTTTTCATACAGTTTTCCGCCCGGGAAATGGCAGGGAGAGCAGTTCTTTACCAGGATGGGCTGCACCTGGGTTTTAAAATCAACCGGGGGTTTTGTCAGCGCTGCCGCGGCTTTCACTTCTGTTCCTTTAACCCCTGTACCTGCCGCATAGTAATACCAAAGAAAAATACCGGCAGCCAGTGTCAAAGCCATTGTTTTCATTTCAGTTGATTAGGCTGTGAAAAGTTAGATCAATTCTCCCGGATTTTTCTACCATCCAAATAATGAAAGCCGTAAATTATTTACCCAACCAGCATCCGGTATCTTGTATCCTGTATCTTGTATCCTCCTCCCCCAACCAAATATCTTCAAAAAATTACCGCTGTTGTATTTGGTCCCGGCTGTTTGCAGCATCCGCCGTATTATTGACCGATGAAAAAGTATAGCCTGCTTTTCCTCCTGTTTACGGGATTCATTGCTGTTGCCCATGCCGGCACGGCCGATACCACTATTCACCGCAAACAATACCAAACAGCCCGCCTGAAAGGCAGCCCGATCGTACTCGACGGCATTCCCGCTGATGAAGCCTGGGGCGGCGTTCAATGGGGCGGCGATTTTACACAGTGGCAACCTGCCGAAGGAAAGCCACCATCCCAGCCTACCCGTTTTAAGATCCTTTACGACGACCGGTTCCTCTATGTTGCATACGATTGTATTGATATGGCAGCCGATTCCATTGATAAACGAATGGGCCGCCGCGATGCATTTCCCGGCGACTTTGTGGAAATAAATATCGACAGCTACCACGATCTGCGTACGGCTTTCTCTTTCACCCTTTCTGTTTCGGGGGTAAGGGGTGATGAATTTGTTAGCAACGATGGCAATAACTGGGATGCCAACTGGAACCCCATCTGGTATGCAAAAACGCATATTCATAAAGGAGGCTGGACGGCGGAAATAAAAATTCCGCTCAGCCAGTTACGCTATGGAAACGAAAAAGAAAAAGTTTGGGGCATACAGGTCATGCGCCGGTTGTTCCGCAAAGAAGAACGATCTACCTGGCAACTGATCCCGCAAAACTCCGGTGTGTGGGTAAGCCGTTTTGGTGAACTGCACGGATTGAATAATATTCCTTTTCACCGCCAGGTGGAAATTGCTCCCTATGTTACGGTGCAGGCAGACAAATACAAAAAACAAACGGGTAATCCTTTTGCCGATGGCTTTGATATGAAACTCACCGGTGGCCTGGATGGTAAAGTGGCGGTAACGAACGACCTCATCCTCGACTTCACCATCAATCCTGATTTTGGACAGGTGGAAGCTGATCCTTCGCAGGTAAGGATCGATGGCTTTCAGAATTTCTTCAGCGAAAGAAGACCTTTCTTCATTGAAAGCCGGAATATTTTCGAATACCAGCTTACCGGTTCTGCCGCCGGTGGCGATTACGATTCAGATCTGCTCTTCTATTCCCGGCGCATCGGCAGTTCGCCGCATGGCTATGCAAACCTGGCCAGTGGCGAATATGTAAAACATCCGCAAAACACCAGCATACTGGGCGCCGCAAAATTCAGCGGTAA
This sequence comes from Ferruginibacter sp., assembly GCA_035355815.1. GTDB lineage: Bacteria > Bacteroidota > Bacteroidia > Chitinophagales > Chitinophagaceae > Ferruginibacter. The sequence continues at coordinate 4,668 of DAOQRQ010000184.1, forward strand.
AACAAAGAACGGATGGAGCATTGGTGTATTGGAAAGTGTTACTGAAAGAGAAAAAGCAACCGTAGATAATAATGGTAAAAGAAGAAAAGAACTGGTAGAACCCTTTACCAACTATTTTGTGGGAAGGCTTCAGAAAGATATCAATAGCGGCAATACGGTCATCGGCGGAATATTCACTGCCGTAAACCGGGAGCATGGATTGGACGACAGGCTGCACCGCAGCGCTTACTCAGGAGGGGTTGACTTTTTGCATTACTGGAAACGGCGTACCTGGTATGTTCGTGGCAATGTGGTGTACAGCCGGGTGAATGGAACCAAAGAAGCCATCCTCAACACGCAATATGCATTTGAACATTTATTCCAGCGTAAAGGCGCCACAGAAGTTTCTGTAGATACATCCCGTACCTCGCTGACCGGAACCAGCGCAACATTTCGGTTGGGAAAGATCGGTGGCAGGCAGGGTAAGATGGGACAGATACTTAAGTTTGAAACCGGCATAACGCTTCGTTCACCTCAACTGGAGCTGAACGATATCGGATTCATGCTTACCTCCAATGAGATCAATCACTGGACATGGGTTGGCCTGCATTACCAAAAGCCTTTTTCTTTTTTCCGCAATGCACGGCTCAATTATAATCATTGGCTGCGCTGGGATTTTGGCGGACAGTTACTTTACCAGCAGTTCAACTTTAACAGTCATGCTACCCTGCGTAATAACTGGCAAACCGGAACAGGTGTAACCTGGAACCCCTATGATGTTTCCAACAATGCATTGCGTGGTGCAGGTTCTATGCGCAGGCCACCCGGCATTGGCTGGAGCTATTACGTAAACAGCGATTACCGTAAAAAGGTATATGGCAGTGTTAACCTGTTCAAGTGGTGGGGATTTGATAACAGCATGATCATCCGCAGTGCCGGCCTTACGGTGAATATTGTTCCTTTCAATGCACTGAACATAAGCATTGGTTCTAATTATGATTACAACTGGCGCAGGCAGGATCAGTTTGTGAGCAATGTTACATACAACAATACCACCCGTACTATTGTGGGCCAGGTTGAACAACGTACTTTACGTTTTACCGGAAGGCTTACCTATAATATCACGCCCGACCTGACAGTACAATTTTATGGCCAGCCATTTATAACAAGGCCTAAGTACAGGCAGTTTGCCTGGGTATCAAATGCATTGGCGAAGAATTATGATCAGCGTTTTACTAAGTACACAACAAGCCAGATCAGTTTCATCAACGATACCTACTATATTGATGAAGACAGTGATGGCAACACCGATTACAGTTTTGCCAAACCCGATTTTAATTTTGTGCAGTTCCGTTCCAACCTGATCGTACGATGGGAATACAAACCGGGTTCAGAGCTTTACCTGGTATGGTCGCAGGGAAATACAGCGGATGCTTACAGCGACCTGGATTCACCGATCACCAACAGCCTCTTCAGCAACGCATTCAGCGGAGGCAATGCCCGTAATATCTTTTTGGTAAAATGGACGTACCGGTTCCTGCGGTAAGGGATTGATCAATTGACGCCTTCATTGAACATTGAGTGTATTGTGCTGTTAAGAACTGTTGATTTTCAAGAACTCTACTTTGCGATCCTTTGCGGTTTGTCTTTGTGGCCTTTGCGGTTTATCC
>DAOQRQ010000185.1:0-6226 GCA_035355815.1 Ferruginibacter sp.
CCCGCCCCGGCCAGTTCGTATCGGTCGGCCAGGCCCTGCGCTGCGATCATCGAATCCATGCGGGTAATATATCCACCGGGTTTTATTCCTGCTTCGGTAATGGAATCTCCAAAAAAAATGACCCGTTTCTTAAGACTGGAGGGCATAAGCAAGGCAATTAAAGCAAACAGTGAGGTAAAAAGCAGCGTCTTCATAAAAAATTAATTCAGCAAATGTCTTCTTTCTTTGTAAACTTTCCATATAAATTCTCCAAAAAGGGTATTGGCCCAAGCAAACCACTTGCGGGTGAATTTTGTTGCATCGTCTTTATGAAAAGATTCATGCATAAACCCGGTGCCGGCATGCGTTTTCTGCAGCATATCCAGGCACATTCTTATTTCTTTATCATCGGTGCTGGTCAACCCCCGCATGATTATGCTCATTGGCCAGATATAATCCATGCCTACGTGCGGACCGCCAATACCTTCGGCAGCCTTGCCTTTGAAGAAAAAGGGATTGTTTTCAGACAAAACAAAATTCCGGGTGTTCTGATATACTTCACCTTTGAGTATATTATTATCGAGGTATCCCAAGGATAGTAATGAGGGAACATTGGCATCGTCCATCAGGTTATAACTGCCAAATCCATTTATTTCATAAGCGATTATTTTACCGGCTTTGGGATGCTGGTTAAACGAATACTCTGATAACTTATCCCGTATCTTTTTCCAAAGAACTTCACAGTCATGACTTAAGCCTGCTATGGAGAGAGCTTCCCCCGAACACATTTTATCAAGTTGCTGTAAAGATTGCAGGGCGAAAAAATTTCCCGGAATATTGAACGGGTAGATCGTTGCATCATCACTCGGCCGGAACATGGCATGGATCAACCCGATCTTTTTTGCAGGATATCCATATCCTCCCAGCGGCACCCCGTCTGTTGCCCAACTGGTGGTGCGTTCAAATTTATACGGACCGTTATTTTCTAAACGCTGTTGTTCTTTAAAGGTTCTTACGATCAGCCGCATCGCTTCCTGCCAGTCTTTATCAAAAATGGAAACATCACCTGTTTCTTTCCAGTAACCATAACTTAATCGTATCGGGTAACAAAGGCTGTCTATCTCCCACTTACGCTCATGAATGCCGGGTTTCATCTCGGTCTTGTCGTCTTTCCATTCGCTGATCTTACTTTCGTCTTTATAAAAAGCATTTGCATAAGGATCTTTTAAAATGCATTTCACCTGGCGGTTGATAACGCCTTTGATCAGCTCCTGCAGGTTCCTGTCTTCTTTCATCAGCGGCAGGTAAGGCCAAACCTGGGCAGAAGAGTCCCGCAGCCACATGGCATCAATATCGCCGGTGATAACGAAGGTATCGGGCTTGCCGTTGATGATCTCAAACTCAACCGTGGTATCCAATGTGTTGGGGAAACAGTTTTCGAACAGCCAGGCTATTTCTTTATTGCCGATGTTCTTTTTTATTTCGGCTATCAGTTTTTCCACTGCCGGACTTTTGAACCTGCGTTGGTTTTCCGGAACCCTCACCAGTGGAAAATCGGTATGCCGGCCGGCGAAAGAATAATTGCTCATGAATAACCCGGCAGAAGCAAGCGAAGACTGCCGGATGAATTTTTTCCGATCCATGCCGGTAAGATAAAAAGAAAATGCATCCACCGGCCGGCAGATGCATTCAATTATTTATACACGCATGTTTATTACTCTACATTAACCTGTTTTTTGATGAGCGATCCGTTGCCGGCCTCCATCAGGAATTTCCTTTCCTTTATAAGATAGCCATTGCCGTGTTCGCAAAAATGTACTTTTAAATTTTCAATGCTGATGGGATTTCCATCGGGTATGTCGGCAATATTGGAATGTACGATCTCGTGCCCGTCGATGATCATCACCAGTCCGCTGCCGATGGCTTCCATCCGGTTTCCGCCCGTTACCAGCATGCCGGTATCTTCTCCCAGTCCAATGCCGATGCAGGCCGGGTTTGCAGCCACTGCCTGGGCAAGCCGTACAAACCGTCCACGCTTTTCAAAATGCGAATCAAATATCACGTTGTCCATGAACCCGAGACCGGTGGTTATTTTCACTTCACTCTTTAAATGGGCCTTGGCCGCATTGCCTTCATAGATCATGGTATTGCTCATGGCCATGGCGCCTGCCGATGTGCCGGCAATAACAAAATCCTCTTGATGGAGGTAGCGGTCCATAATGGTTTTAAAGAACGTGGTGCCTCCGAATGTACTGCTGAGCCGCAACTGGTTGCCGCCGCTGAACATAACCACGGTGCAGGCCGCTATACGATCGATGTATTCTTTATTATTGGTATCGGCCCGGTTGCGGATATGCATCACACCCACATCGGTGCAGCCGATCTTTCCAAAAGCATTGAGGTAATTATCGCCTACTTCGTAAGGAATGGTGCTGGCGGTGGTGATCACTTCTATGCGGCTGAGGGGGCCGCCGGCTTCTTCCACAATACGACGAAGAATGCCGAGTTCAAAAAAATTGAGGTTGTTGCGATGGATCTCTCCTTTCTCTAAATCTGTACCCTTGTCTTCTGCTCCGCCGATCGCTATCAGTTTTCCTTTAGCAAATTGCATCAAATCTTTTTATGATTAACGCAAAAATAAGGGAATTCGTGTTTGAGGGAGAGAAACTACTTATTAAGGGTTGTTAATTAATGGGTGTTGAAGATGGTTGAACGTTGTTGAAGATGGTTGAAAATTGTTGAAGGCGTTAAGGACATCGCATATCTTCAACAATATTGAACAACATTCAACGATCTTAAACGGTTTTCTAGGTTTTCGCAAATTTCTCAATTCCTTCCACCAGCCTGTCTAAATTTTTCGTACTGGTATAAACATTGGGTGTGATGCGCACGCCGCTGATATTCTCCCATTCAATGCCCACCACATGGATCTTGTAATTGGCCCATAAATAACTGTCAAGTTCAGATGGTTTTTTCCCTTCCACACTCACCAGCCCGATGGCACAGCCGTATTCTTTTTTAAAAGAAGTATGCAGTTTTACCCTGGGAATGTCTTTCACTTTACCCATCCAGTAATTCTTCAGGTAAAGCAGTCTTTCTTCTTTTCGTTTGGCGCCGATCATATCGTAAAAATCGATGGCTTTGTCTGTTGCCTCTTCAATAAAAAAAGGCCGGGTACCCAAATGTTCAAACTTGCGGATATCGTCTTCTTCTTTTTCACCAGCGCCAAACAGGGGCCATACATTTTTTATTTTTTCTTTGCGGACATACAGCAGCCCGGTGCCGATGGGCGCTCCCAGCCATTTGTGCAGGCTGGTGCCGAAATAATCGCAGTTGAGATCGGAGATTAAGAACTCAAACTGGGCAAACGTATGTGCGCCATCCACCAGCACATCAATATTCTTTTTCTTTGCGGCATCGGCAATTTTGCGCACGGGCATCTTCTGCCCTATCCAGTTTATCATGTGTGTGATCTGCACCACTTTTGTTTTAGAAGTGAACGCATCGGTGTATTGTTTCACCATATACGCTTCGTCTTCACTCGGCAATTCTAAATTTATCCAAACGAGTTTGATGCCTTCTCTTTTCTCCCGTTGTTTCCAGGCGCCGATCATATTGGGATAATCCTGTTTGCTCAATACCACTTCATCGCCGGCTTTCAGGTCCAGACCAAAGATCACTGTTTCCAATGCTTCTGAGGCATTGCGATGCAGGGCGATCTCTTCTTTATCACATCCTGCCAGCTGGGCCAGGTTTTTACGCAGCGGTTCCCTTCCCTGGTCGATGATGCGCCACATAAAATAACTGGGACCTTCATTGCAGAAATCATAATTCCGTTTCATGGCATCGGCCACCACTTTGGGCGCCGGCGCCACTCCGCCATTATTTAAGTTGATGAAGTTAGGCGCAATGGTATACGACTGCTGTACATAATACCAGAACTCTTCATCGGTAGCCAGTTGAGAGGGGGGTACGGCTTCTGCATTCTTTAAGGCCGACTGCAGATCACGGCCCCAGGCCTGTTGTAAAAGATTTGCGGTAAGTGCAGAAGCGGTGAGCAATCCTGCTTTATTGATAAAAGAACGGCGGCTTGACATGTACTTTATTTTAGGATTACAATGTACAAATTTTGTTTTTTGCAAAGCAAGATGATTGTGGTAATTTCCATTTTGCCCCTATCCCCTGAAGGGGAACTGAGGCTTCACGAATAAAAAGTATTTTCGTTTCGATGATTCTGTATACCTGAAGAAAAAGAGCTATAATAAATTTAGTCTTCCAAGTCCCCCTTCAGGGGATAGGGGCAAACATCAAACTACAAACTGAATTATGAAGATCGTTGAAATCAAAGTGCTTAAAGGACCCAACTACTGGAGCGTTCGCCGTACCAAACTGATACAGATGAAACTTGACCTGGAGGAGATGGAGCAACGCCCCACCAATTCCATTGATGGTTTCAGGCAGCGGCTGGAAACCATGTTCCCTACCATGATCGAACACCGTTGCAGCGTGGGAACAAAGGGGGGATTCTTTCAGCGGGTAGAGGAAGGCACCTGGATGGGTCATGTAATTGAACACATTGCCCTGGAAATACAAACCCTGGCCGGTATGGATGTGGGCTTTGGCCGTACCCGAACCGCTAATGAAAAAGAAGGTGTGTACTATGTATGCTTTACGTATATGGAGGAAGACGCCGGCGTGTATGCCGCAAAAGCTGCCGTACGCATTGCAGAAGCGCTCACAAACGGCGCAGATTATAATTTAGAAGAAGACATTCAGAAATTACGGGAGATACGGGAAGATACCCGCCTGGGTCCTTCCACCGGCTGCATTGTGGAAGAAGCGGCTAAAAGAAATATCCCTTACATACGGTTGAATAAACAAAGCCTGGTGCAACTGGGTTATGGCGTTCATCAAAAAAGGATACGGGCCACCATTGCATCCACTACCTCCAATATTGCCGTGGATATTGCCTGCGATAAAGAAGAAACAAAACTACTTTTGGAAGCAGCCGAGATACCGGTGCCAAGAGGAACCGTGATACGAACCGAAGCCGGATTGGATGAAGCGATACAAAAATTCGGTTACCCACTGGTGATAAAACCGATCGATGGCAATCACGGCAAGGGTAATACCACCAACATCACCAACCGGGATCAGGCCATCAAAGCATTTGAAGCAGCCAAACAATATGGCCGCAATGTGATCATAGAACGCTTCATCACCGGTTTTGATTTCCGTTGCCTGGTGATCAACAATAAATTCATTTGTGCAGCACTGCGTACACCGGCATCGGTTGTGGGCGATGGTGTACATAATATCCAGTGGCTGATCAATGAGACCAATAAAGATCCCCGTCGTGGTTATGGTCATGAAAAAGTGCTTACGCAGATAACCATCGACCAGTTCACCCAAAAAATGCTTGACGATGCAAACAATACCTTAGAAACAATTCCGGAAAAAGGCGAACGTGTTTTATTAAAACCAACGGCCAACCTTTCAACAGGCGGAACCTCCACCGATGTTACCGATGAAGTACACCCGGCCAACGTGTTTATGTTTGAACGAATTGCCAAGATCATTGGTCTCGACATTTGCGGCATCGACGTTATGGCAACCGACCTGCGTACACCGGTGAGTGAAAACGGCGGCGCCATCCTGGAAGTAAATGCAGCGCCCGGTTTCCGCATGCATATTGAACCCGCCGAAGGCCTGCCACGCAATGTGGCCGAACCCGTGATCGATATGCTTTTTCCGAAAGGAAGTGTTGGACGCATTCCCATCATTGCTGTAACAGGAACCAATGGCAAAACAACCACTACCAGATTAACGGCCCATATTGCAAAGAGCGCCGGTAAAAAAGTGGGTTATACCACCAGCGATGGCGTGTACATACAAAACCAGCTGATGATGAAGGGAGATTGTACAGGTCCGGTCTCATCCACTTTTGTATTAAAAGATCCCACGGTTGATTTTGCCATACTGGAATGTGCAAGAGGCGGGATCTTAAAAAGCGGGCTTGCTTTTCAGAATTGCGATATCGGCATTGTAACAAACGTAGCTGCCGATCATATTGGCCTGGGAGGGATTTATACCGTGGAGCAAATGGCAAAGGTTAAAGCCGTTGTTCCAGAAACGGTTTTTCCGCATGGCTTTGCCATTTTAAATGCAGAAGACGACCTGGTGTATGCAATGAAGAATGATCTTAAATGCAACATCGGTTTATTCAGCATGGATGAAAATAACCCGA
>DAOQRQ010000186.1:0-6222 GCA_035355815.1 Ferruginibacter sp.
TTTTCGTTCGTTTTCCTCTGCATTGATGATGGCCCGGGTGGCAATATCCTGCTGTTTCATCACTTCTGCCTGCAGGTCCATCTTATTCTGCAACTGCCGCTTACGGTAAAAAGTAAAGCCAAACAATATCAACAGTATGCCGGCAAGCGAAATACCCATCAATAAATAATTCTTACGGCTTATTTCTGTTCTTTGCAGTTTTAGCTGCTGCTCTTTTTTTTCTGTTTGATATTTTGCATTCAGTTGTTCTATCTGCTTCATCTTTTCGCCGGAGTAAATGGAATCCTTCAGTGCTGTCTGCTTTTTGTAATATTCCAGCGACAGCGAATAGTCTCCTTTCTTTTCAGCGATCACGGCCAGCTCCCGGTAATTGCTCAGCAACAGGTCGGCGAATTTCATATCAATGGCGATGGTATTACTGAGTTGGTATTGCTCGATCGCTTTATCCAGGCTGTTCTGTTCTTTGTACATATAGCCCAGGTCGCTGTGACTCAGGGCAATGGTGAAACTGTCTTTCAGTTTTTTTCTCAGTTCAAGTGACCGCAGCAGGTTATCTTCTGCCTCTTTGAATTTTTTCTGCTGGGTATAGGCGCCGCCAATGAAGTTGAGGCTGTAGGCAATACCTACCGTATCATTCATTTTTTGCCTGGTGGCGAGCGATCTTTTATAACGGCTTATCGCTTCATCATAATCTTCTTTATATTCAAACACCACCCCCGATTCATTGAGGATGGTTCCCATTCCTTCTTCGTCATTCAGTTTTTTGTAAATGGCAAAAGCTTCGTCATATATCTGTAAGGCACGGTCAAGATCGCGGGTTTTTCTATAAAGCCTGCCCAGGTCATTCAAGGCAGCGGCAAGTTTTGGCTGATCGCCGGTCTTTCTTAATATGCCGATGGCCTTATAGTAATATGTGGCGGCACTGTCGTAATTACCTTTAAAATAGTAGGCCCTTCCAATGGCGCTTTGAAAACCGCCGAAGGAAGCGCTGTCGTTTATTTTTTTCGATAACGAAGCGCCTTTTTGTGCTGCCAAAAGACATTCGTCAAAATCTTTTGAAAGTAATTTTTCATGCAGAACGAAATAAGCTTTTATTTTCTCCCGATCGTCGGTGCTGTTATCAATTACAAACTGAACACTGTCAATAATGTATTGCTGCGCCTGGCCGGCATAGCATGAAATGAAGAATAAGAGAGTAAAGAGGATATTTTTTGTCCGTTGCATCCGGTTGAATTTAGCTGATGCCCAATACCTGCTGCATGTTGAAAATGCCTTTTTTGTTTTGAATATATTCTGCAGCCAGTACTGCGCCCAGCGCAAATCCCTGCCGGCTGTGTGCCGTGTGTATGATTTCAATATCATCAATGGCTGAGCTGTAAGTAACCGAATGGGTTCCCGGTGCCGGGTCTTCCCGCTTGCTGATGATCACCAGGTCGCTGGCATTGCCGGAGGGATCATTCACCCATTTTGTTTTTCGCGGCAATTCATGCAATACCTGTTCCGCCAGTGTGATGGCCGTACCGCTGGGTGCATCCTTTTTCTGGGTGTGATGGATCTCGGTGAGCGAAACATCATAGTCGCTGTGCGGCTTCATCAGCTGCGCCAGTTTTTTATTCAGTTCAAAAAAGATATTTACGCCTACGCTGAAGTTGCTGGCGTATAAAAAACTTCCGTTCTTTTCTTTGCAGCTTTTTTCAACTTCAGCCCATTGCTCCAGCCAGCCGGTGCTGCCGCTTACAACGGGTATGCCGGCATCCAGGCATTTGAGTATGTTCTCTTTTGCGCTGTGCGGACCGGTGAATTCAATCGCCACATCACATTGCTGAAGATTTTCTTTGGTAAAGGAATCAACGGTATCGATGTCTATCTTAAGGCTTATTGTATGTCCCCGTTTGAGCGCCACTTCTTCAATGGTTTTACCCATTTTGCCATAACCGATCAGTGCAATTTTCATACCCCCTGGCCCCCTGGAGGGGGAATTACCTGTGTTGTTCATTAGCTTTAAAAGTTAGTGAAAACAAATATAATCATTTAAGCCCCTTTAGGGATTTGGGGTGAAAATTCAGCACCAGGCTGATGCCGTTTGTTTGGGCAAGCGGACTGTAACCGGGCCTGATCTGCAGGCTGAGGTCATCACTTACATCAAAGGTTTTCAGGTGGGCATCCACGGTGGCGTCCACCACATTCAATCCCCAGAAAAGGATGAAGAATAAAACCGTGTAGTCGATATTCTGCCTTACCTGGTTGCGGAAGGTCTTTATCCGTTCGGGTTGATCTTTTACGGAATAATAGGGTTGAGGAATTTCAAAATCATTGCCGGGGATGCCGTCAATAGCATTGGCATAGGCGTCTCTTGCCTCCCGGTACTGTTTGGTATTGCGGAAAAAGATAACCGTGGTTGTACCCAATGCCGCATACACGATCGGTATCTTCCAGTATTTTTTATTGGTGAGCTGTCCCCAGCCGGGCAGCATGGCAGATCGGTAAGTAGCGATACGGGGATTGTATAACCTGGAGGTATCGGGTCTTCTGAAAATGCCGGTGTTCTTCTTTTTGGTGCTGTCTTTTTGCGCCAGCGCCTGGTTGCCGAAAAGAAGGGAGCTTAGTAAAAGGAAACAGGAAATTACTTTAAACATCAGTTTACTTTAATGTTCAGTTTATCCAGCAGGGCATTCAGTTCTTCGGTGGAATAATATTCGAACAGGATGCTTCCATTGCCTTTTTTGCCGTGCTTTAATTTAACCCGGGTGTTAAACTGCGATGCTAAATTATCTTCAATACGTTTAAGATCGGGCGCCAGTGTTTGTTTTACCGCAACTTTAACAGCCGGACTGTATTGTTTTCTTACCAGTTCTTCTGTTTGCCTTACCGATAAGCCACGTTTTTTTATTTCGTTGAAAATATAAAGTTGCTTATCCACCATATCTACATTGATCAGCGCTCTTGCATGACCCATGGTTACTTCTCCGTTGCGTACCGATACCTGTATATCCGGCGGCAGTTTCAATAAGCGTATGTAATTTGTTACCGTACTTCTCTCTTTCCCCATGCGTTCGGCCACCTGTTCCTGTGTGTACTCCAGTTCATCCATCAGGCGTTTGTAACTGAGGGCAACTTCCATGGCATTCAGGTCTTTTCGCTGCAGGTTCTCCAGTAAAGAAAGTTCCAGCAGTTCGGTATCGTTTGCCTGGCGTATATAAACAGGCACATCTTTTAACCCGGCGATCTTTGAGGCACGAAAACGGCGTTCACCGGCGATCAGCCTGTATTTACCGCTGGCAAGCCTGGTAACGGTAAGCGGTTGAATGATGTCGTGCATTTTAATGGATGCAGCCAGTTCATTCAATGCCGTTTCATCAAAATCACGGCGGGGCTGTTTGGGATTCACTTCTATCTGGTCGAGTGAAATACGCATGGAAGCAGAAGCCTGTTCTACCACCTCCGGTTTTAAACTTCCGGCCGTACTCTTCAGGTCGGCATCAATGTTCTGCAGCAGGCTGCGGATACCTTTTCCTAATGCGTCTTTTTTATTTGGAAGGCTCATGGTATTGATTTGATGATGTGCTGATTTGGTGATGTGCTGATTGTTTACTAATTATCAAATCAGGTAATCATCAAATCATCAAATTTGTCATTCAAGTATTCGGTCTTCTTCTTTTATTTTAGTAAGATTATTTTTTTGCAGGATCTCTTTGGCAAGGTTGAGATAATTGATTGATCCCTTACTGTCGGCATCGTAGAGGATCACCGGTTTGCCAAAACTGGGCGCCTCGCTGAGCCGGGTGTTGCGGTGAATGATGCTGCTGAAAACGATGTCGTCAAAATGACGGCGCACTTCACTCACCACCTGGTTGCAAAGGCGCAGGCGGCCATCGTACATGGTCATCAGTATCCCTTCTATTTTTAAAGCAGGGTTGAGCCTGTTCTGAACGATCTTGATGGTGTTGAGCAGTTTGCCCAGGCCTTCCAGCGCAAAAAATTCGGTTTGAACCGGAACCACCACGCTGTCGGCCGCTGTCAATGCATTTACGGTTATCAATCCCAAAGAAGGAGAGCAGTCGATCACAATAAAATCATATTCATCCCGGATGGGTTCCAGTATCTTTTTCAGCACACTTTCCCGGTTGGGGTAGTTGATCATTTCAATTTCGGCGCCTACCAGGTCAATATGCGAAGGTACCAGGTCAAGGAATGGGATATCTGTTTTAAGTATTACGTCTTTCACCTGGGCCTCGTTCACCATACAGTCGTACAGGCTTTGGGTGATATTGTGCAGGTCGAACCCCGTGCCGGTGGTGCTGTTTGCCTGCGGATCAGCATCTACCAGCAGGGTCTTATATTCCAATACGGCAAAACTTGCCGCCAGGTTAATGGCCGTGGTGGTTTTTCCTACGCCTCCTTTTTGATTTGCTACTCCAATTATTCTTGCCATAATATTGTAATCGTTGTTCGTTATTCGTTGTTCGTTGGTCGTTTAAACCCGGTTGATGGGCAACGAACAACAGCCAACGGCCAATTCCGGGATGCCCAAAGGTATCGTAATGTAGGGCAATTACCCCTTTTCGTTTTCACCATTTTATCGACGTTAGAGGGTCTTTGTTCCTCTTTATGCCAATCCCCACATTATAAAATATTTTACATTCCCGATCGTCTGGTTTCAATAAACAGCCCCAACTTTGCTTCCGGGCCGGCAAATTTAACCATTCGGCATAAAACAGGGAACAAAGAGGAGTCTTAATTGTAATATTTGTAATTATGATGAAATGTACAGGCTCTTCTTTCCACCTTCAACCTTTCAACCCTTAAACCGTTAAACGTTCACATGCGTACACCAATCGGCGTTTTCATCACCATCGCTGTCATGCTGCTGCTGGATACCTACATTTTCCAGGCCGTGAAGGCGGTAAGCCATTCTGTTTCTCCCAGGGCCCGGGCCATCATCTATTCCTTGTACTGGGGACTAACCGCCCTTGCCATCATTTGCTTCTTGCTGTTTGTGTATACCGATCAGAATTTCCTGGGAAAAAAGGTGCGGACCTATTTATTTGCCAGTGTGATCGGGCTAACCTTGGCAAAAATGGTGGCCGTTATCTTCTTTTTGGTGGATGATGTACGAAGGGGTGTTCAATGGGTTGCCGGAAAACTGTTCTTTAATAACACCGAAGTGGATAGCATGAGTGGAGATGGCATCAGTCGCTCCGTTTTTTTAAGCTGGCTGGGACTGGCAGCCGGTGGTACCCTGTTTGGAAGCCTCTTGTACGGTTTCGGTAACAAATACAATTACAATCTCAAAAAGATACCCCTGGCCTTTGATAATTTACCACCGGCCTTCAAGGGTTTAAAGATCATCCACATCAGCGATATCCACAGCGGTAGTTTTACCGATAAAAAAGCCGTTGAGCACGGAATAAAAAAGATACTGGATGAGAAAGCCGATATCATTTTATTTACCGGCGACCTGGTGAACGACCGGGCTACCGAAATGGAAGAATACATGGATGTGTTCAGCAAACTGAATGCGCCGATGGGTGTGTACAGCACGTTTGGCAACCACGATTACGGCGATTATGTGAACTGGCCGCATAAAGGTGTTTCCAAAGACCAGAATTTAGAGAACCTGAAAAAAGTGCATGAAGGACTTGGCTGGCGTTTGCTGATGAACGAACACGTGGTGCTGGAAAAGAACGGGGAACAGATCGCCCTGCTGGGTATTGAGAACTGGAGTAATAAAGCAAGATTTCCCAAACACGGCCGTATGGACCTGGCGCATCCCGGTTCTGAAAAATATCCGTTTAAAATATTAATGAGCCACGATCCCAGCCATTGGGATGCCGAAGTGAAAACAAAATACCCCGATGTAGACCTCATGCTCAGCGGCCATACCCACGGTATGCAGTTTGGCGTAGAGATACCCGGCTTTAAATGGAGTCCCGTGCAATATATGTACAGGCAATGGGCAGGACTTTATGAAGACGGCAAGCAAAAACTCTATGTAAATCCCGGTTTTGGTTTTATTGGATACCCCGGCAGGGTGGGGATATTACCGGAGATAACGGTGATAGAGCTTGTATAAATGGAAATGTTCAATATTCAATTCTCAATGATCAATTAACAACGGATTTTGTTGATTATTGAATATTGATCGTTGATTATTGAATATTCTGCTTCAAACTATTTTAACCTTTCCCTAAAGGTTTTGTTTCTATCTTTCTTGGAAACAAA
>DAOQRQ010000187.1:0-6213 GCA_035355815.1 Ferruginibacter sp.
TTGGCATACTTCACACTGCCGTAAAAAGTAACCCAGTGTATGGCCACGATCAGCCCCACGCCGAATATCTTCCCCATCTCGTTAAACGATATCCGTTTCAGTTCTTTCTTAAAATATAAGATCGCTCCCAGGGTTGCAACCGTAATAAAGAGCCTGAACCATACCAGCAATCCCTCGTTCAATGTTATGAGTTTACCCAGTATGCCCGTAAAGCCCGCCAGGAAAACAGCAATATGAAGTTGGATGAGCGCTTTTTTCATAGAGACAAAGATAAGCACCAATGCCCCTATCCCCTGAAAGGGTAAATGGAGAAGATTGTTGCGAAGAACCTCAGCCCAACCCCTCCCATCCTTCGGTAAACTCAGGAGAGGGGACACCCGAATAACTATGCGAAGATTATGTTTTGCAAAAGAGAGAGACTGATTGAACTATTGAGGAATGTACAACCAATGATGATTTGGAAGATAAAATGCCTGTACATGTTTGAAGTACCGCCTCCTCTCCCCCTGGAGAGGAGGATGGGTGGTGAGGTCGCAAAAAAATGATAAAAAACCACCAGCGGCAAACCAGATACCCCAAACTAACTTTATATTTGCCAACCTATAACCAAAATACACTATGAGCTTTAAACGTATCAACAACATTACCGGGTGGGTCATCTGCATCATTGCATGTTCTGTATATATCATGACCATGGAAGCCACCGGCAGCCTTTGGGACTGTGGTGAGTTTGCTTCCAGCGCCTATAAATTACAGATCCCACACCCGCCCGGAGCTCCCTTATTTGTGTTGATCGGCCGTTTGTTCATGGCGCCATTCGGGCCCGACAATGCTGCCACCGGTATTAACCTCATGAGTGCATTGGCCAGCGGCTTCACTATATTATTCCTGTTCTGGACCATTACCCACTTTGCCCGCAAACTGGTAACAAAGAACAATGCCGAACTGACCAACGAAAAGATCTACGGTATCATGGCTGCCGGCGTAGTAGGCGCCCTGGCCTATACTTTCTCCGATTCTTTCTGGTACAGTGCGGTAGAAGGTGAAGTATATGCATTATCCTCTTTCTTTACCGCCATCGTTTTCTGGGCCATGGTTAAATGGGAACAGAACGTGGACGAGGAAATGAAAGCAGGCATCAAAGGACATTTTACCAAGGCCGACCGCTGGATCATCCTCATTTTTTACCTGATGGGATTATCGATCGGCGTTCACTTACTGAACCTGCTTACCATCCCTGCCATTGTTGTGATCTATTTCTACAAACGTTATGATAAGGTAACCAAATGGAGAACCTTCTGGGCATTTGTGATCGGCTGTCTTATCACCGGCCTGGTACAAAAAGCCGTTATTCAATGGACCATCAAGGGCGCCGGCAACTTCGACATATTCTTTGTGAATACCCTTAACATGCCTTTCTTCTCAGGCTTTGCCTTCTTCTTTGTATTGATAGCCTTCCTCGTATTTATTGGCTTACGCATTGCTGCCAAACAAAACTGGAACTTCTTAAAACTTGGCCTGTGGAGTTTTGTATTCATGCTGCTGGGTTACTCAACCTACTTCACCACACTGGTTCGATCCAATGCCGATCCTTCTGTGGATATGTTCAATGTAGATAATCCCGTAAACCTGGTGGGTTACCTCAGCCGTGAACAATACGGCGACTGGCCGATCTTATACGGGCAGGATTTTACAGCGCAGCCCATGGATAATAAAGTGACCGAGACCTATGTGAAAAGCAACGGCAGGTACGAAAAGAACGGAAGAAAGATCGAATACATCTATGCACCGGAAGACATGCACCTGTTCCCCCGTATGTGGGACCAGAGCAACGACCAGGGCCATGCTGATTATTATGCATCCTGGATGGGCATAGGAAAAGACCAGCAGGGTAACTGGGAACGGGCCCCAACCGTTGGTGAGAATATTCAATTTGCACTAAACTACCAGGTGGGCTGGATGTATATGCGCTACTTCATGTGGAATTTTGCCGGAAAGCAAAACGACATACAAGGCGTGAACATGGGTAATGTGAGAGACGGTAACTGGAAGACAGGGATCGGTTTCTTAGATAATATCCGCTTAGGTAACCAGGATATGATGCCCGACACCTTAAAGCATAACAAAGCGAACAATAAACTTTTTGCACTTCCGCTCATTTTAGGTCTGCTCGGACTTATTTACCAGGTGATGAGAGACAAGAGAGACTCATTGGTAGTTGGATTATTATTTTTCTTCACCGGTCTTGCTGTAGTGGTTTACCTCAACCAGGCGGGCAACCAGCCACGTGAACGTGACTATGCATTCGTAGGTTCCTTCTATGCCTTTGCCATCTGGATAGGACTGGGTGTTCTATATGTAAAAGAACTCTTCGGCAAATTCATTAAGAATGGCATGACAGCCACTTATGTTGCCGGCGCTCTTTGTTTAGTTGCCGTGCCGGTACTGATGGCCAGCCAGGAATGGGACGACCACGACCGCAGCAACAAAACACTGGCAAGAGACCTGGCAAAAGATTATTTAGAAAGCTGTGAAAAGAACGCCATCGTGATCTCATTCGGTGATAACGATACCTACCCCTTGTGGTATGCACAGGAGGTACAGGGTATCCGCCGCGATGTACGTGTGATCAACTCCAGTTTATTGGGAACAGACTGGTACATCAACCAGCTCCGTTATAAAATAAACGAAAGCGATCCCATCGATCCCATCTGGACTCCGGCACAGATCGAAGGCGCCAACAGAGATGTTACCTATTCAACCGAATCATTGTACGGCAACAACGCTTCGTATGTAAACAAGTATCGGGCACGTGCCGGTTTAAGCAGCGATCCTTCGGCGCCCATGGATCTTTTTGTGATGATGAAGAATTATGCAGGAAGCGATGACCCGAATAAAATGGAAACCGGAAGAGACGGCAGCCCGCTGAATATCTTCCCTACCAAAAATGTATACATACCCGTGGATGTGAACCTGGTTAAACAGAACGGAACCGTTAATGCCGACGATAGTGTGGTATCGCAGGTTCAGTTCCAGATAAGCAAGAACGTATTGTTTAAGAACGATGCGGCCATATTGAATATCATTGCGGCCAACCAGTGGAAACGCCCGATCTATTTCACCTCGCAGGATGGTGGCGGACTCGGATTCCAGAATTATATCCGCCAGGACGGACTCACCTACCGCCTGGTACCTGTGCTCAACAGTGAAGTGAACGATAAACGTGTTTACGATGTGATGATGACCAAGTTTGCCAGCGGCAATGCCGATAAACCCGGGGTATATTTTGATGAAGAGAACCGCAGGCACCTCAACACCATCCGCATGGCGTATGCATCGGCAGCGCTAGACCTGGCCATAAAGAATAAAAAAGAAGAAGCCCGTAAGATGCTGAACAAGGTGGATAAGATGATGCTGGAAGAGAATTTCCCTTACGGTATGGCTTCACGCAACCAGCAGCACAACTATGTTTCTCACCTGCTGGTACAGGCGGCTTATGCGGCAGAAGATACCGTACTGGCTGCAAAAATAACCAGGAGCCTGCGCAAAGACCTGGAGCAGCAGATAAAATATTATGACCAACTGGATGAACAAAAAGCCGAAGTTTTTGATAACGGCGGACGAGGCGGCGATAAAGTAGCAGCCGAACAGCTTCTGATGCGCCTGATGCAGTTTGAACAGCAGTACAAAATGAAATCGGGACAGCCCGCCGAAATACCCGGGGCCATCAGCAACCAGCCCCCGGCTGCAGCAAAACCTGATTCTCCGAGAAAGTGATACAAAAACTAAACATCAATAAAGTCCCCCGGTAATTCGGGGGATTTTTATTTAACATCCCGAACAAAGCCATGCAACCATTTGTTTCGTAATTTAGTAATCCGCCTCTTTTTAGTAAAACTTGTAAACGAATAACCATTAACTATTAACCTTGTTAGGCTACAACTTCAGCAAATACAATCCCAATGAACAAGGCAAATCTCCTTTTGAGAAATTGCTGGATCTTTTTTTGCAACTCCTCACCTATACCAATGGCGATTTTAATGAAGCCATGCAATGGCTGAACGAACTGGATAAAGAATACAAACTCACCAATAACGAGTACGGCATCGGCGATTTTATTGAAGACCTGAAAGACAAAGGTTATATCGACGAGAAAAGAGAGACGGGAGAAATAAAGATCACCTCCAAAAGCGAAAGAGGCATCCGCCGCAAAAGCCTGGAAGAGATATTCGGCAAACTGAAGAAGACAAAGACCGGCAATCACCATACATTCAAACCCGGTGGCGGAGATGAGATAAACCCGGAAACAAGGCCCTTCCAGTTTGGCGATACCATGGAACAGATCGACTTTACCAGTTCCATACGTAATGCACAGATCAATCACGGCATCGACAGTTTCAATATGCAGGAAGACGACCTGGAAATAAGAGAGACCGATTTTAAGTCGCAGACATCAACCGTGCTCATGATCGACATCTCCCACTCGATGATCTTGTATGGCGAAGACAGGATAACCCCGGCAAAAAAAGTGGCAATGGCCCTGAGTGAACTGATACAAACCAAATACCCTAAAGACACAATGGACATTGTGGTGTTTGGTAACGATGCCTGGCCGATAGAAGTGAAAGACCTTCCCTATTTACAGGTAGGGCCTTATCATACCAATACTGTGGCGGGCCTGGAGCTGGCGATGGACATTTTACGGAGACGCCGCAACCCAAACAAACAGATATTCATGATCACCGATGGAAAACCAACCTGTTTGAAAGTGGGTAAGCGCTATTATAAGAACAGTTGGGGTGCCGACCGGAAGATACTGAACCGTTGCATGAGCCTGGCCACGCAATGCAAGAAATTAAAGATACCCATCACCACCTTCATGATCGCATCCGATCCTTACCTGCAGCGTTTTGTACAGGAATTTACCGAAACCAATAACGGCAAGGCATTCTTTGCATCACTGGATAAACTGGGTGCATTTATATTTAAAGATTTTGAAAGCGGTAAGAGAAAGACGGTGTATTAGTAATGAAATACTAAAAAGAACTGTCATGCTGCGGTACGACTATCCCAATTATTTCGGGAAGTATCTCAGTATAACTCAAAGAAGTTCTTTAGCCACGAAGACACAAAGGCACAAAGATTTATTTCTTCGAAATAAAAATTAAAACAATGTACCCTCTACTATCAGAAAGGGAAGAATTATTAGGAAGAGAAATTGTAGATGCAGCGTACAAAGTACATAAAGAGTTAGGACCTGGTTTATTAGAGAAAATTTATGAAGCTTGTCTTTGCTATGAACTTGAGAAAAAAGGCATCCCTCATAAACGACAGGCAGAAATCCCATTTTTGTACGATGGCAGGAAATTCAATGAAGGTCTTGTTATGGATATTTTAGTTGACGGGTTAGTGATCTGCGAATTAAAAGCAGTTGAAACCATAAACCCTCTCTGGAAAGCGCAAATTATAAGTCATCTCAAGCTAACCGGCTTACGATTAGGGTATCTTATTAATTTTAATACTGTGCTCATAAAAGATGGTATAAAAAGGTTTGTGGTTTAGTGAATATGCAGGTTTCACAAAATGGCCTGTCATTTTCTTTGTGCCTTAGTGCCTTTGTGGCAAAAAATATTTCGTGGTAAAAAAAAATATAATGAAAATCAATACACTCGGCGAATTAAAAAAGAGCGGCTATGTTTCCAAAAGCATCAAGCAGGAGATCCGTGATAACCTTATTAAGAAGATACAGGCTAAAGAAAATCCCTTCCCCGGCATTTTGGGTTACGAGGATTCGGTGATACCCGATACAGAAAGAGCCTTGCTTTCGCAACACAATATCCTGTTCCTGGGTTTACGTGGGCAGGCAAAAACAAGGATGGCCCGGCAGATGATCGAACTGCTGGATGAATATATTCCTGTTATAGAAGGAAGTGAGATCAATGATGATCCCCTGCAACCGGTATCGAGATATGCCATCGACCTGGTCGAAGAAAAAGGAGATGCCACTCCAATAGCCTGGCTGCACCGCAGCGAACGCTACGGAGAAAAATTAGCTACGCCCGATGTAAGTGTGGCCGATCTCATTGGCGATATCGACCCCATTAAAGCAGCTAACCTTAAACTGAGTTTTGCCGACGAACGGGTGCTGCATTACGGCATCATTCCCAGGAGCAACCGCTGCATTTTTGTTATAAATGAATTACCCGACCTGCA
>DAOQRQ010000188.1:0-6161 GCA_035355815.1 Ferruginibacter sp.
GCCGGTTTCATTCGGCATACAGCTGTACTGGGCTTTTCCTGCTGTAAGTTTAGAGGCATCGTTGGTAGAAATGCGTTGTATCAAATCAAGCGCATGAGGTCCCTTGATCATGAATTCTCCCATATGGCTCACATCAAAAACACCGGCATTGTTTCTTACCGCAGCATGTTCATCATTGATGCCGGTATAGGAAATGGGCATGTTAAAGCCCGCAAATTCAGCCATTTTTGCGCCTAACGCAATGTGCTTATCTGTGAATGGAGTATTCTTCATTTTTATAATTTTGTCCGCAAATGTAATTTAAAATTGCTGCTCTTCCCTACTCCACATATCCCATTTTAAGATGAATGGGAAATTTCACCAGCCGTTTCTCTCCCGGCATCCAGTTCTTTGCCACCTGTTTCATTAAATCCTCCACCGGATCGTGATCGTGTTCCGTTATAAATTGTTGCCATGCACTCCAGGTTTGCAGGTATCCTTGTAAATCTTCGGTGTTCCAATGACATGAAATGATAAAACCCGGATCTGGTAATAATGTAAAAGGAAAAGGTATGATTCGGTACGATTCATTTACATACTTCCTTGCCGTATCCCAATAAGGACCGAGGGTTTCATCGTGATACCGTTGAATAAGTGCATCTGTTACCGGGTCGATTTTTAACAGGCTGTAGGTCCATGCAGCAAACAGGCAACCCGGTTTTGCCACGCGGCGCACTTCATCATAATACTGGTTGAAGTTGAACCAATGCAGTGCCTGTGATACCGTAATACAATTCACCGATTGAGATGGCAGGCTCGACACTTCGGCCGGTTCATTGGCATAAGTAATGCGTGGATCGGGAGTAGCATGATCCAGTTGTTTTGTACTGATATCAGTTGCAAAAACTTTTTTAAAGTAACGTGATAGCACAATCGCTGTTTGCCCGTTCCCGGTTCCACAATCCCAGGCAAGTTCTTTTTCTATTACGTGTGCCAGGATGTGTTCAAATAATTCCAGGGGATAAGAAGGCCGGTATTTTGCATACGTTTCTGCCTGGTTTGAAAAATGATCTTTCATGCTTTAAAATTAACTCAATCCATATAAAAAGAATCCTGCCTTTGCAGGCAGGATCCGGGTTGCTTCAACTTCAACTTACTATTGAAACGAGTTTAATTCATTATAAGTAAAGGATTATAAGCCGGCAGTATATAAGAAACACTGGTTGTTCCGCCTTTTCCTTTATCATCGAGCTTTTGCAATTGTTTATCAATATTTTCTTTTGCTTTTTGTAAAGAATCTTTGATTCGCATTTCTTCTTTCTGAAGTTTTAGTTTAAGCGAATCCACCGTGCTAACAGGACTGTTTTTGTCGTAACGATAATTATCCTCATCTTCCTTTACCTGCACGCCGTTTGCATCGATCATGACCCTTGTTTTTCCATCCTGTACATCAATACCATCCGGGCCAATTTTTACTCTTGGGCGATCCCAGGTGTTAGCAGGTTGGCCATCCAGTGTATACAAGCCATCAGCTTTCATGATATAATCTACTCCAACATCCCAACCTTCTTCCAGGTCATCAAATGCGATATCGTTCTCGTCGTTCCATGGACCACCGAAATGAATATCATGTCCCCAACCTACACTTCTGTCAATTTTGATCTGTTTGCCTACCGGTACATATACGGTGAGGATTATACGCTGATTGCGGAATTTATCGGAACGATTGATTGCTATCCCCTTATCAATAACCAGCAATGAATCTCTTCGAATTGCATTGAACTCCATAAGTCCTGCAAGCCTGTTGGCGGTAGATTTATCTGGTCCGCATACCATTTTCAACATCGTTACCCTAAAACTATCGTTGGGCGATTTAATGATATGTACACGAACATTTTTCACAAAGGCGGTATCATCTTCCAGTCCTTCAAATGGTTCCAGTTTAAACCATTTGTTTCGATAATATTTCACATCTGGCGAAGTAGAAGTGATCTCCAGTTTAGTGGCTGCCGGATTCACCAGTGTTACTTCTTCTTCATTTAATTTATTGCTGTACCTGAAATCGCGGGCTACGGAAGTAATAAGTGAAACAAAGCATATCAAACCCAGGAACCAAAGTCCTACAAAAGTGAGGCGCATGGTTTTGCGATTGCTCTTTATCTTGGCAAGTCTCCTGATGATCCAGGTAATGATACCAATGATCGGAACTGCGATGAAAAACACCAGGGTACCCCAGGCAAAAACACTCTGCCATCCATCGGTTAAAACAAAGTCTTTCATCGGGAACAATCCCAGGGCAGCAATACCGAAGGCAAAGAGCGCTACCACTACTGCAAAACCTACACAACCCAGGATGAAATAAACGAATATCTTTATCAGCAGGGCAATTACATCCCCAAGCGATCGTCCCCCTCTCCTGGCTACACCCGACACTTCGTTACTGAAATTTTTTCCTTTGTCCTGTGCAAAGTTTTTGGCTTCTTTACTGAATTTTTCGGCACGCTGTTGTACACCCTTCATTTCTTCCATCACGGAATTCTTGATAGAATTCATATCTACTTTTTCACCTTTCATTTCCAGTTTTTCGGCGGTAGTAAAAGCTTCTGGTATTACCAGCCAAAGAATAATGTAGATGATGAGTGATCCGGGGCTGAAGCCGATCCTTAAAAAATTTGTAAAATCAAAATCACCCCAATGATTCCACCTCGAAAAAAAACTAAGGAATGGAAGAAGAAACAATACCCTTGGGATCCAGGCGTTGATGCCGAAATAATTTCCGATTCCGCTGCAAACGCCGGCTATGATCTTGTTATCACTGTCGCGGTATAACTTTTTTCTTACTCCTCCTATTTCAGCAGAGGCAGTGCTGGGCACTGCTACCCACAAGATGAGGTAAGGAATCAGGCCTACGCCGAATGATACGGCCAGTACAACAAATATGATCCTCATCACCACCACGTCTATACCAAAATAATTGGCCAGGCCACTACAAACACCGCCGATCACTTTATCATTCTCATCGCGGTACAAACGTTTAGGCATACCCGCTGTACTGAAGGTAGAAGAAGATGATGATGAAGAAGTTTGTTCATACTGCTGTTCAGATTTTTTCTCAGAAGCCGTTGCATTGGTTTCTTCTGTTTCAAAATCTTCGGGGCGGCCCATGCTCCTGATGATGGCATTTACATCTTCATCGGTTATGCAGGTAGAGCCTTCCTTTAAGCGTTCCTGGAAAAGTTCCCCGATCCTGCTTTCAATATCATTGATGATCTCTTCCTTTCCTTCTTCATTGGAAAAATAGCGGTTAAGACTTTCGGTGTAAGCTTTTAAAGTTTCAAAAGCAGATACTTCGATTGGTACCACCCGCCCCTGGAAATTGATATTTATTACTTGTTTCATGACGAAAAGATTATTTTTTTGCCGGCTTTCAGCCTCCTGTACTGCCCGGCTTAACAATGTTGTTTCTGTAGTGATCTTGTCAAAAAAAACATGGCTATACTTTTTATGACAACCTGCCCATGCAGGAAAGTTGAAGTTGTTGATTTATTACCCGGTGGAGGTTAAGGCCTGAACCGCGTTGGCCAGCTCATTCCAGGTTGCCTCCAGTTCCTTATAAAATTCGGCTCCCTTTTCTGTTAAACAGAAATATTTTCGAGGAGGGCCGCTGTTGCTTTCTACCCACCGATAGGTGAGCAGCTCTGCGTTCTTAAGCCTGGTGAGCAAAGGGTAAAGGGTGCCTTCGAAAATGTTCAGGTTGGCCGCTTTCATTTTGTCGATGATATCGGATGGATATGCTTCTCCCTGCTTAATCACCGACAGGATGCAGAATTCCAAAACCCCCTTGCGCATCTGGCTCGCTGTGTTGTCAATATTCATGGCTTTACTTTTTAATATTCATCCCAATTGTTTATTTCTCCTGGTCTGATCAAACAACCCGCTTTCGAACTTTTTGCCGATCCTTTTCATGGCTAATGGTCTGGATCAAATTTCAAAACAGGTTATTTCATGGCTATACTTTTTATCTGGAATTAAAACCTAATCGTCCGGAACAATGCGATCTTTCATCCTGATAACACAAAGATAAAAACATTTTAGTACTATGCAACACATAATACCATTTATTTTAAAGTAGCTGGTAGTGCTCTTAAGTCTGGAATGTGTCGAAAACCAATGCTGTATTGATTTATATCTGATTTTAAGACTTTACTTTTAATAGAATTTTAGGACAAATGGCAAAAATTAACCGGTGAGTGGTAACTTTTTCAGGCGACATTTCTGCAAAAAGATAACCTTTGTTAAACATTATATAAGAAGTTGATTTCAAAAGGAAAGCGTTAAATATGGTATTTATTTTGAAACTATACCCGTATAAACCTTAATAATATGAAAAGAATTTTACCAGCCCTACTCCTGATAACCTCATTGGCTATCATCTCCTGCAGCAGTAGTAAAAATTACCTGGAACGATCAAACGAAGACAAGGCATTGCAGGACGCCATCAAAAAGCTCAACAAATCCACCACCGATGAAAAGGCGTTGGAGGCCATTCCCATTTTATATTCAAATATTAAACAGGCCCACCTGGCAAAAATTAAATCCTTTGGTAATTCAACTGAATTAAGCCGTTGGGACAAGATCATACGGGAATATGAATACCTGCAGGATGCCTATGATGCTATCATTAATTCTTCTCCTTCCTTTAAACTGGTGAATCCAGAGAATTTCAGCACGCAATTGCTCGAAACCAGGCAGGCTGCCGCAGAAGAATATTATGCATTTGCCCAAAAAGAATTTGAGATGACGGGAAGAGACAACGCCCGTATCGCTTACCTGCATTATCAAAAAGCAGAAAAATACATTCCGGGATTTAAAGATGCCCAGGCAAAAATGAACCAGGCTTATGAAAATGCCATCGTGAATGTGGTGATCAATCGTGTACAGGACAATTCATTTTTCTACAACAGTGGATGGGGAAATGGCTATAATTATAGCAATGAATACTTTCAAAATACATTGGTTAGAGAATTGAACAATAACAATAACCGCTATGCTGCGAGGTTTTATACCGACTGGGAAGAAAGGCGTGATAACATACAACCCGATTGGAACATAGACCTCCGATTACGAAACATGGATATACCCCAACCGATCAGTTACCAGTATTCCCGCAACGTGAGTGAAAGAGTACAGGTGGGCTCGGATACAGCCGGAAAGCCTGTATATAACACCGTATCTGCAACTTTGTACATCACCCGGATGAGTTTTAATGCCAGGGCCGATATGGAACTGATCATCCGCGACCTGGCTGAAGGAAAGAATATTCTATATCGCAATTTCAATGAAACTTATCGATGGGAAGAAGAGCGGGCTACATTTAATGGTGATAGCAGGGCCTTATCTAGCCGCGACTGGCAAATGATCAATGGCAGCGGCTATAATACACCCAGAAAAGAAGATGTATTGAATGAGCTGTACCGGAAAATATATCCGCAGGTAAAAAATAATATCATTCGCTCTGTTGAATGGTAATCATGCTATGAAATGGCTGGCATTTCTAATGTATTCCATAGGAGCAAAACTCCATGTAGGTGTTTATTTGAAGTAACATAACAACGAATATTAAAAATTACATATTTATTGGGCAAATCAACCGAAATACAAGCTATAAGTGCGTTAAAGTATAACTAAACGGCCTTACCGGCAGCACAAAAAATTCTTTTATTATCTAAAATCTGCGTATTATTGCATTGGATTCGGTTGCGAAGATTATCCAAGTCTGATCCCTTCAACAACTTAACCTTTTCCATCAGCATAATTTTTCAACTACAATTTTTTCATTCAATCAAGAGCGGATTTTTTTGAACAACGCATTTTCTTATATTCTATGTACGACATTCTACAATTGAACGAGTTGCTCGTTCCTGAGCTGCTGGATATTGCAGACCAGCTCGATATTCCCAACACAAAAAAATTGAATAAACAGGATCTCGTTTCCATCATCCTGAATAAACAAGCCGTTATGACAGCAGATAATAAAACCCCGGGAGGAGAAAAACCTAAACGCAAAAGGATTTTAAAATCCGATATGCCCGCAACCCCGGCACCCAAAGAGAAAGAGAAAGAAGAAGCCCCGGCAAAAGAAGAGGCTCCTAAAAAAGAAGCAACGGCACATAAAATTAAAA
>DAOQRQ010000189.1:0-6151 GCA_035355815.1 Ferruginibacter sp.
CATAAAAGCTAAAATAGCCGGTGTAACCGGATTAGGGAGCGAAGTAGTACCTTTCAGCAAATTTATGTGTATTGGAACACTTAATGCAAATGCGGCGGTATTATGACAGCGGTGTAACCAGGAGTTATGCTTTCCGAAAGGAGCAATTGCTGAAATTCCGGAATGCTATAAGAAAATATGAGAAGCGGTTGCACGAGGCTCTTTACACCGACCTTAAGAAAAGCCCGGAAGAATGCTGGGTCACCGAAACAGGCTTTCTCATCAGCGAGATCAGCGCTACAATAAAAGGACTTAAGCAATGGATGCAACCGGAAATGGTGGGAACCAACCTGCTGAATTTTCCTTCAAATAGTTACGTACTCAAAGAACCATTGGGTGTTGTACTCATCATTGGCCCATGGAACTATCCGGTTAATATTTTTTTGACCCCCCTGGTTGGTGCTATTGCTGCAGGAAATTGTTCGGTAATTAAAGCATCAGAATTTGCCCCGGCAACAGCCTCGGTACTTAAACAAATGTTTGCCGAAACATTTCCACCCGAATACATCCTGTTTGTAGAAGGAGACGGGGCTACTGTAATTCCGGGTATGATGAACAATTTTACTTTCGACCATGTTTTTTTTACCGGCAGTACAGCTGTGGGAAAGCTCATCTATAAAATGGCAGCCGAAAAGTTAGTGCCTGTAACGCTTGAGTTGGGGGGTAAGAGTCCCTGCATTGTAGAAAATGATGCCAATATAAAAGTGGCAGCCCGGCGCATAGCGATGACGAAGTTCAGCAATGCCGGGCAAATGTGCGTGGCACCTGACTATGTGCTGGTGCAGGAAAGTAAAAAAGACGAACTGGTAGCCGCATTGGAACAAAGCATCGGGAAATTCTTTGGCGATAAACCGGAAGAAAGTTACAATTACGGAAAGATCATCAACGAGCGGCAGTTTACCCGTCTTGTAAATTACATGCAGCAGGGAAATATTATTCATGGGGGAAGAACCGATAAAGAAAAACTTTTCATTGAGCCGACAATTATTGATAAGGTAAACCTGGATTCGGCCATCATGAAAGATGAGATATTTGGTCCCATACTTCCCATTATTTCGTTCACTACAAAAGAAGAGGCGCTTAAGATAATTGAACTGAATAAAAACCCGTTGGCCTTTTATGTGTTTACCTCAAACGGATCAAAAGAAAAGCAATGGCTCAACAGCGTGGCTTTTGGCGGCGGTTGTGTGAATAATGCCAGCTGGCACCTCACCAACCATCATTTACCCTTTGGTGGCCGGGGTTTCAGCGGCAGCGGCCGGTATCATGGCAAATATTCCTTTGATACTTTCAGTCACAGCAAAGCCATTATGAAAACCCCTGCCTGGTTCGACCCGGCAATAAAGTACCCGCCGTTCAAAGGCAAACTGAAATTGTTTAAGTGGGTGATCAGGTAAAATGAAACCATTGAAAAATCAAAAGAAATACCGGGGACTGAAAATAGTTTTTGTGGTGGTATCGTTATTAGTGCTGAGTTTCTGGGGTTATGTAGAAATTGCAAACAGAAATTCAAAGAATATGACCGGCAGGCAAAAGGTATTAAAAGCAGTTTACCCACTCTGGATATGGTGGGCGAATAAACGGGGAAAGGGTACCAAAAAACTTTTGGCGCCACAGGTGATACCCGCCATTTCTTTTTATTCACTAAAGGATACGCTGATCGACGGAACCGAATTTGATTTTGAAAAGTTGAAAGGAAAGAAAGTATTGCTTGTGAACACGGCATCCGATTGCGGCTACACCGGCCAATACGACGACCTGCAAAAGCTGAGTGAAAAATATAAAGACAAACTGGTGGTGATCGGGTTCCCGGCCAATGATTTTAAAGAACAGGAAAAGGGAAGCAACGAGGAGATCGCCGCTTTCTGTAAAATGAATTTTGGCGTAAGTTTTCCGTTGATGAAGAAGAGCAGTGTAAAAAAAGGGCTGTGGCAAAACCCCGTATTCCAGTGGCTCACCGATCCGGCAAAGAACGGCTGGAGCAGCCAGCAGCCTTCGTGGAATTTTTGTAAGTATATTGTGGATGAGAACGGCAGGCTCACGAATTACTTTGCCTCTACAGTAGAACCGATGGGTAAGGAGATCATCAACGCTATAAATCAATAAATTCATTTTATGTTTGAGCACCGTGACTTTAACTTCATCTACAAATACTTTATTGCCGAAAAACAGGAAAGCTTTTTGTTTCTCATTATAGGAATTGCTGCCATCATGCTGGCCATCATCTTCCTGATCTTTATCAAATCCAACCCTTCGTTTTATAAAGGAGCAGCCATACCACTACTTGCCATCGGGATCATTCAATGCGTGGTGGGATTTACCGTTTACTCCAGGTCGAACAAGCAGATGAAAGAAGTTTCTTACAATATCGGTATGGAACCGGTTACCTACACAAAAACACAGGAACTGCCAAGAATGAAGACCGTGATGAAAAATTTTGCCATTTTCCGCTGGGCAGAGATCGCTCTCATACTTGCAGGTGTGGTATTGGTATTTCTCTTCCGGTCAAACCCCGACAGATCATTCTGGTATGGGCTGGGCATCACATTGGCCATACAGGCTTTCCTTATGCTGGGTGCTGATTTCTTTGCAGAGCAAAGAGGTCATGTGTATGTTAAGGAATTGAACAACCTGGTGAGCTGATCACATCTCTGCAGACCCTGCGATCAACCGGCAAGTTCAGTAAGTTCCCTGAATTCCGGAGTAAGGATATTATAATCGGATATCTTTTCCAAAACTTTATTGTCGGTACAAAAAGCAACACCAATACCGGCATTTCGTATCATGCAGATATCATTCTTGCCATTACCTGTGGCGATGGTGTCCTTGAGCTCAATGCCAAAACGCCTGCCCAGTTCCACCACGGCGTGTGATTTACAGTAATCGTGCCGGCATATACTGTTTCTCCCCGGAAGAAAAAAGGAAGGGATGATCACTTCCCCGGTTGCCCGGCTTTTCGAAAACACAAGTTCATTACCCAATGAAAAATTCATTCCGAGTTTATTGGCAATATGGTTGGCAACCACATCATAGCTTTCGCTTATGATACCGCATACATATCCTTTTTGTTTTAATATTCTGATCACTTCAAAACTGTCCTCCACCAGCGGGATCTCTTCGGCTGTTTTCAGTATATCCGCCAGGGATATGCCCTTGAGTAACTGTGCGATCTTTTTTATTCTCAAAAAGGGATTATGCATTTCCTTAGCAATAAGTTCCAGTTCATCGATAAAACCAAATTTTTCAGCAAGTGTTTTTATAAACCCTTCCCGCAAAATGGTTCTATCCATGTCAAAAATGGCCATTTGGCGGTATTTGTTCTTTTGATCTTTAACTGCAAATTCAACCTGGGGTTCATTATCCTGGAATTGAATACCGGTGATTATTTCAAAAGTATCTTCCAGTATCCTGCCAGAACGCTTCAGAATAGCCTTTGTTACCTCCTTGCTCATCCTGGCAAGTTGGGGAATACTCTGCATTCTGTTCTCAATATAGCCGAGGCTTACTTCTTTGATACGGGCACCTTTCTGGTGCATATCTATCAGGATACCGATGTCGACACCATAATCCTCATCTATGAATAATTTTTCCAGCATCTCTCTTTTACCAGCGATCATTCCGCTGAGGGGTTGTTTAAAATGGCTTATAGAGGGAAAAAGAAAACCCAACAGGGGTTTAGCAACCAATTCTGTTACCCGGCCGGCCTGCCGGTCGAAATAAGATTTCACAAAATCAACTTCATCATTGAGTATAGGATTGGCCAGTCTGTCTATCACATCATCCGGGTAGGTGGTTATATCGGCATCTACAAAAGCTACGATCTGATTTGAAGCAAGCATGATACCCTCCATCATGGAAGTACCCTTGCCCTTCTTTGAACTGGTAAACACTTTTACGTTTTCACGGATGGCTTCCTGTACTGTACGATCGGTTGATTTATCATCAATCACAATTATTTCACTTACACAGGAAGATCTTTTTACTGTGTTGATCACTTTGCGAATGGTTGCTTCTTCATTCAAAGCAGGAATAATTACGGTAACCATAAGATAGTTTTTAGGTTAATTGATCAGATGCCGGAAATGACTGCAGGGATAAAGCCTGTCGGGTATTCGTATAACAGGTAATATGAAGTGGTTATTAAAACTATATTAAAGAAAATAAAATAAGAAGCCCTGGAAATGAAATAAATGTTAAAGAAAAAAACGGGGCTTCTGCAGAGCGGGTTATGTATTATGAATATGTGGGGGCTAATTTATCGGGCACTTTTCGTGGTAGTTAATCAGCTCGATGGGAGTTTTTTCAAATTGATAACCCTGGTATTTTACAACGATCTCATCGAGCACTGCATCAATTTCTTCTACGGTTTCAAGGGTCACTAATTTTAAGCGGTAATCCTTAATACCCGGCATTCCTTTTAAATAATTGGTATAATGCCGCCGCATTTCAAAGATGCCTACTTTGGGGCCCTTCCATTCGTACGATTTATGCAAATGCTTTTTGCAAACAGCCACCCGGTCTTCAATGGTAGGAGAAGGCAGGTGTTCACCCGTTTTTAAAAAATGCTTTATCTCGTTAAATATCCAGGGGTATCCAATGGCAGCCCGACCGATCATGATGCCATCCACGCCGTACCTTTTTTTGTATTCAAGGGCTTTTTCCGGGCTGTCAATATCGCCATTGCCAAAAATGGGGATCTTAATTCTGGGATTGCTTTTCACTTTACCGATCAGTTCCCAGTTTGCTTCGCCTTTGTACATCTGGGTCCTGGTTCTTCCGTGAATAGCCAGTGCTTTTATGCCTACATCCTGCAGGCGTTCGGCAACCTCTTCAATATTCTTTGTGTTCTCATCCCAACCCAGTCTTGTTTTAACTGTAACAGGCAACGAAGTTGATTTAACCACGGCGCTTGTT
The DNA here is from genome assembly GCA_035355815.1 of Ferruginibacter sp. Lineage (GTDB taxonomy): Bacteria > Bacteroidota > Bacteroidia > Chitinophagales > Chitinophagaceae > Ferruginibacter. Next base: position 4,954 of record DAOQRQ010000189.1, read on the forward strand.
AAGCGAGCCATCAGGTCAAGGTCTTTTAATACGCCGGCGCCGGCGCCTTTCATGGCTACTTTTTTTACAGGGCATCCGAAGTTTATATCCAGCAGGTCGGGGTTGGTTACATCTACAATTTTTGCCGCCAGTGCCAGGCTTTCTTCATCGCCTCCGAATATCTGAATGCCTACTGGTTTTTCGTAATCAAAAATGTCCAGTTTTTTCCGGCTTTTGATGGCATCCCGTATCAATCCTTCGCTGCTGATGAACTCGGTGTACATCAGGTCGGCGCCATGATCTTTGCAAACGGCACGGAAGGGCGGGTCGCTTACATCCTCCATAGGCGCAAGTAATAGCGGGAAATCAGGCAGTTGTATAGGACCGATGCGGGGCATTTTATTTTTTAAACCTTTTACACATTATATTGCGGTGGCAAATTTACAACTAATAGGCGTAGCTATGCAATACAGGAGTGTAAAAGGTTTGAACGGCCCGGCCCAGCTGGCTATTCTATTGATCTTTTTGGGTGGAGGCTTTCTTTTGGCTTCTGCCGTTTATTACCTGATCGGGTTGCAGCTTGTACCCCCGGGATTACCGGTTGATAAGATGATCCCTGAAATGAACAAGGCATTTGTGAACCCGGCCAATGTGGGATATGCCCGGCTAAACCAGGTGTTGGGCACTTTCTGTGCTTTCTGCCTTCCGGCTATATTTTACCTTCTCCTTTGTCATGGAAAAAAGACCTTTTGGTTGGGGTTTAACAAACATATCAACGGTTGGCAGATATTACTTGGTTTCTTTCTCATTTTCCTGGCGAATATTTTAGCAAACCCATTGGCCGACCTGAGCAAGATGATCATTTCCCGTTTTCCCGACTGGAATGCCAACGCCAAACTTTTGGAAGATGCATACACTGAACAGGCAATGGCTTTAAGTAATTTAAAAAGTTGGGGTGAATTTTTTATGGCGATCGTGATCATGGCCTTTTTTCCGGCATTGTTTGAAGAGGTTTTTTTCAGGGGAGCTTTGCAGAACCTGCTGGAACGCTGGTGGAAAATGCCCCTGCTGGCTTTAGTGGTAAGCTCACTGCTGTTTAGCCTGATCCATATGTCTATGTATCTTTTCTTAAGCAGGGTAGTGCTGGGTTTTGTACTCGGACTGATGTACCAGCGAAGCAGGAACTTATGGGTGAATATTGTGGCGCACTTCTTAAATA
>DAOQRQ010000190.1:0-6143 GCA_035355815.1 Ferruginibacter sp.
CCGGTTATTATTCCGGCTATTCATATGCCATCCCGGTTAACATAGTTAAGAAAGTGGTGGATGACCTGATCAAATTCGGCAGTGTTCAGCGGGGATTTTTGGGACTGAGTTTTGTAAATGCAAGCGACCTGGCTGAAGAAGATAAAAAGAAAGCAGGCATCCCTGCAAGTGCAGAAGGAATTTATGTTTCTGATGTTCTTACAGAAGGGGGCGCTTATGAGGCCGGCATACGCAAAGGCGACATAATTAAAAAGGTAGACAACCGTGAAATTACCAGCGGTGCAGAAATGCAGGGACTGATAAGCCGCCTGAAACCCGGCGATAAAGTGCCGGTGACCTACGTTCGCAATGGCAAAGAAAGTACGGTAAATGTTACCCTCAAGAATAAAGCAAATAATTACGATATCGTTAAAGCAGGTGATGCACTGGAATCTTTAGGTGCCGATCTCGTTACCCTGGATCAGAAAAAAGCAAAGGAATACGGTATTGCCGGCGGCGTGATCGTAAAGAAGATAAACGACGGTGCCTTAAATGACCAGACCAGGATGAAAGACGGATTTATCATTCTTAAAGTAAATGACAAAACGGTGAAAACAGTGGATGAAATGAAAACAGCCGTGGGTTCACAAAAAAGCATAACCATCAGCGGGTTCTATCCCGGTTACGATGGCATTTATGAATACCCGCTCTCCCTGGGAGATGGTGAATAAAAAGATCATTAAAATATAAAAAGCGGCAAACAAAAATTTGCCGCTTTTTATTTACCCTTCTTTTTCAAAAACCAGGTATCCGCCCGGGGGCAGTTCAATGACCGAATCGGCATTTAAGTGGTGACTGTTTTCAGAGAATATCTCCTTAAACGTTCCATCCACAATGGGATCGGTTACCGTAAAACTCATATCCGTATTATTGAGATTTAAAACTACCAGCACCTCACTATCTCCGTTCTTACGCAGGTAAGCCAATACCGGCCGGTCGTTTACCGGATGGATCATGAATGTATTCACCGCCGGATCACAGGCCCTGAGTGCCGGGTTTCTTTTTCGCAAAGCCAGTAAGGTTTTATAAAAAGAATGCAGTTCATTGGTGCCCGTCCAGCCAATGGCATCTTTATCAAAAAATTTCAACCGCTTCTTTACCGGCAGTTCCTGCCCGCTGTATATAAGGGGAATGCCGTTCCAGGTAAGACTGAAAACCGCCAGTGCTTTTGCCATCGCCCCGTATTTTTCATATTCCGTTCCGTTCCAGGAATTTTCATCGTGGTTGCTGGTGAAATACATCCGGTAGGCCGTTGCAGGAAATGCCCCGTAGTAGCGATGCAATATTTCCTTTAACCCATTCATATCCGTATTGCCCTTACAATAATCTTCTGTTTTATGCATCCACTCCCAGGTGAAGGAAGCATCAAAAACCTCGTGGAAATTTATCTCCTCTGTTTCAGCCAGCCAGAATAAATTCTCTTTCAGTGGTTCAATAGCTGTTCTTGCTTTTTTCCAGAATGCAAGGGGGGTAAGATGGGCCAGGTCGGCACGAAAACCATCAATATCAAAATTGATCACCCAGTATTGCATGGCATCGATCATCGCTTCCTGTTCTGCTTCGCAGGAATGATCGATCTGTATCACATCTGTCCAGTCGTATGGCGCCCGGAAATTCCCTTCTGCATCTCTTTCAAAATATTCGGGATGTTCTATTGTCCATACATTATCCCAGGCCGCATGGTTGGCTACCCAGTCCATCACCACTTTCATATCAAGTGCATGTGCCTGTTTGATCAGTTCTTTAAGATCATCCGCCGTTCCAAACTCCGGGTTCACAGCTTTAAAATCCTTTATGGAATAATAACTTCCCATTGTACCCTTCCGGTTCTTTTCTCCAATAGGATGTATGGGCATGATCCAGAGTATTTCTACTCCCATGTCTTTCAGCCGCGGCAATTCTTTTATAAAAGCAGTGAAACTGCCCTGGGGTGAGTATTGACGGATATTTACCTCGTAGATATTAGTGGACGAAAGCCAGTTGGCCCGTTTATAACTTATACTCATTGTTGCTGTTTTCGTTCAGGATGATCAAATGTAAGCACTGCCGGCCTAAAATACCGGAAGCATTATCCCCGTCAACCTTGTAACTTTGCAGTTGTTATTTTATGTATGAAGCAATTTAATGTTCCCATCATTTACCGCAGCCCGTTGATAAGTGCTGTGAAGAACAGGCGCAGGCAGCTGGATAAGATGAAAAAAGATTTCAGCCCTACCCTGCTCGACTTTGGTCCGGTTAAAATTTACCTTGCCCGCCATTTTGGTTTTTGTTACGGCGTGGAGAATGCCATCGATATCGCATTCAGAACCATTGAGGAGAATCCCGGCAAACGCATTTTTTTGCTGAGTGAGATGATCCATAACCAGCAGGTGAATGCCGACCTGAAAGAAAGAGGCATTCATTTTCTGCAGGACACGTACGGCAAACAATTATTCCCTTTTGCAGAACTCACAAAAGAAGATATTGTGATCATTCCGGCATTTGGAACCACCCTGGATATTGAAGAAAAGCTGAATGCCATTGGCATTGCTACGGAGAAATACAATACCACCTGCCCCTTTGTAGAAAAAGTATGGAACCGCAGCGAGCAGATCGCAAAGAAAAGTTATACGGTTGTGGTTCATGGCAAGCCCAAACACGAAGAGACCAGGGCCACGTTTTCCCATGCATCGGCACATACCCCTACCGTTATTGTAAACGATATGGCAGAAGCCATTGAATTAAGCAGGTACATTACGGGTGAAAAGAATGCCGCCGGTTTTGTCGCTGAGTTTGCAGGAAAATTTTCAGCAGGATTTGATGTAACCCGGCACCTGGAACGTATTGGCGTGGTAAACCAGACCACTATGCTGGCCAGCGATACACAGGCCATCTCCGAATTTTTAAAACAGGTGATGATGAGCAAGTACGGCCTTGATGCTGCCACTATTGAAGAACGCTTTGCCGATACCAGGGATACGTTATGTTATGCCACCAACGATAACCAGTCTGCCGTTTATGGCCTGCTGCAAACGGATGCCGATCTTGCCGTTGTGGTAGGCGGCTATAACAGCAGCAACACATCGCACCTGGTTGAACTGTGCGAAGAAAAATTACCCACGTATTTCATAAACTCAGAAGAAAAAATAATTTCGGCCAAAGCCATCCGGCATTTTAACCTGCACAAAAAGCAGGAACTGGTTACCGAAAATTACCTTCCCCAAACAGGTGAAGTGAAGATACTGATCACCAGCGGCGCCAGTTGCCCCGATGCCCTGGTGGAAGAAGTGATTGATAAGATTATCTCCTTCTTTCCGGTTGCCATTACCAGTGAACAGCTTACTGAGAATTTTCTGCAGGCCGAAGCTTAATGATGTTTTTGCCCGGCCTGCTAAAATAAAGAGCCCCCGCTTAGGTGGCGGGGGGCATCTTTGTTTGTGCTTGGTTATCTATTATCGTTAATTACTTTATCAGTTTCTTTGTTACAATTGTTTCGCCTGCCTGAACTTTTATGATATACATTCCTTTTGCCAGGCCTTCCAGGCGGTCAATGGCCAGCGTTGTAACACCCTTGTTCAGTACCGGTTGCTGGCTGATCAGCACCTTGCCGGTATTATCAAACAACTGAATGCTTGCGGTCGTTTTCACTTCGCTCGCTACGGTTACATTCACTTTATCTGTAAAGGGCGCCGGGTAAATGGCCGTTATGTTGATCCCTTTTATGAGAACATTCAATATAATGGTATTGCTGTACTGAAAGTGATCGTCTTTGTCGAAATAATGAACCCGGTAGTAGTTCATTCCTTCATCGGCGCCTGCATCATTATAATTATAGGACACAACTTTGTCACTCGATGTTTGCGCCATTACTTTCCCAACATAATAAAAATTCACCCCATCATTACTCCGCTCGATCTCAAAATGACTGCTGTTACTTTCCTGCAGGCTGCTCCACGATAAGTAGGATATGCCCCGCGAATAATTTCCTTTCAGGGGGGTCCATACGATCGGTGGTAAAAACCCATTATCATTAATGCCGTTTGAATAAGAGCTGTTGTTTCCTGTCCTGTTGTTTTCCCCTGCGAAAGCAAATGATTGGCCGAGGACCAGGATCAAAGAAACCAATGTTACTGTCCGTTTTACAAACAGATTTTCTTGTGTAGAAGTATTTATTTTCATATTTCAGGGTTGTGTTCGGTAATAAGCTGAATAACCAGGGAAACTTTCAAGAGGATTGGAAAATAAACACGGCATTTTAATGCCCGGGGGTTTCTTACAGAAATTGGTTCTGAAGCTTTCGGAAGGATATGTTATTTTAAAACCTGCTGCACATAAGAATGGCTGTTAAGCCGGTTCATTATGATAAATTCTTCAAGGGGATATTAAAATCGGGAAAATTACCTGTGTGTGCAGGGTTTCTTGGAGGTTTGGTAAAAGTAAATATTGCGTCTCATTTATGCAAGCGTTTTTAGTTTTTTTTCTGTAAGATCGATCGCAATTTTCAGTTGTTCATCCATATTCAGGTTCGTATTATCAATTTCTATTGCGTCTTCTGCCTTGCGTAAGGGGCTTATCTTCCTGTTGGAATCTATATAATCCCGCATTTCGAGATTATTCTTAACCTCTTCCACTGTTACATTCGGGTTTTTGCTATACAGTTCCCGGAACCGGCGCTCTACCCGTACTGCTGTATCGGCGGTCATGAATATCTTCAGCTCGGCATCGGGAAAAACAGTGGTGCCTATATCTCTTCCATCCATCACAATACCCTTTTTCTTTCCCAGCAGCTGTTGTTGTGCAACGGCAAAAGACCGTACGGCTTCAATGGCTGCCACATCACTTACTTTTTCGGCGATCACCAGGTCACGGATAACATACTCCACATTCTCTCCGTTCAAAAAGATCTCCGATTGTTGAGACACATCGTTGTAATGAAACCCGATGGTTATATTCCTCAATGCAGTTTCCACTTCATTTACATCGGTCCAGTCGATATGATTGCGGAGAAAGTACAGGGTAATGGCCCGGTACATGGCGCCGCTGTCGATATAAACATAACCGAGCACTTTGGCCAGTTGTTTTGCCAGGGTGCTTTTTCCGCATGATGACCATCCGTCGATCGTTACTATGATTTTCTTTTTCCCCATCCAGCAAAAATGGGTCAAAAAAAAACGAATTCAAAATGAAATTAAACCGCCCTCCTTGATACAAAGAACTTTTAACTGCCGGCCGGGGCCGGCAGTTTTTTTTAGTTAAATAATATGAATTTCTGGCTCATCACTTTATTCCCCATCTGCACCTGCATGGTGTAAGTACCGTTGCTGAACCTTGCCAGGTTTGTTAAGCGGATCACATTGGCTCCCTTCACCACTTTTTGTTTCTGGGTGTAAACGATCCGTCCGCTGTTATCCACCATCCTGATATTTATTTCTTCTGAATTTTCTGCCGTAAAGCTCAGGGCCATTTCGGCACCGGCCGGGTTAGGCATCAGCGTTAACGGAATATTCATTTTCGACTTACGTAAGGCTACCATATTACTATATGTGTATTCGCCGTTTACGTCGATCACTTTTATCCGGTAATAGATAACCTCTTCGTTCACTTTACTTACGTCATCCTTCAATGAGAACCCTTGCAGTTCATTTATTTTTACCGGCTGATATACGGCTCCCACTTTTTTAAAGTTGATGTTATCACTGCTCCGCTCTGCTTCAAAATGATCGATCTTGCTGTTGGTGAGTATGGTCCAGTTCAGCGATGTTTCTGTTCCCTGCAACACTGCATTCAAAACAAATATTTCGTTTGCCAGTACCGTACCTACGTATCTCCAGTCACGGTCAAGATTGGCAGCATATTTCTTCTGCACGGTTGTTCTTGAACCCGGTGCAGCATCTCCTGTAAAAGTTCCTCCTGTACCCATGCGGTAAGAAGTACCCTTGATGTTTGTCACCGAATTCAGTGAGTCGAAACGGTTATCCAAACCATCAGCATCGGTATCCAGGCCGGTTAATGTAACCAGGTCATCTGCCTTACCATTCAGGTTAAAGTCGTTTCCTTCAACAATATCAGCCTGCCCGTCGCCATCGGTATCCAGGTCACGGTAGTCGGGTGTTCCGTCGCCATCA
>DAOQRQ010000191.1:0-6138 GCA_035355815.1 Ferruginibacter sp.
AAGGTAACCCCGAAGGTTGGGCTGCTATTGTTCAGCCAGGAAGGATCTTGTTTGAATGCGACGGCGTATCTGAACAGGTAGCGAAAGAAGCATTTGAACTGGCCGCACAAAAACTGCCGATTCTTACAAAGTTTGTAGTTCGCCGCGACTACGAAGCATAAACAATTTGAAGATTAACCGGTTTGAAGATTTGAAAATGGAAGAACTTAATTGACACATTATCAAATCACCAAATCACCAAATTAAATAGAGATGTCAAAGAAAATTGATTTTTTAAACAGCCTGAAAGGATTGAACGAGGCGGATCTTAAAGCAAAGATCTCCGAAGACGAACAGCGCCTGAAGAAGCTTTCTTTTTCACACGCTATTTCTCCGCTGGAGAATCCGCAAAGCATCCGCTCTTTAAGAAGAGACCTGGCCCGTTTGAAAACCGCATTAAAAAAAGTTCAACTGGGATTTTAATCAATCCATATAAATAAATAAGAACGTGGAAAGAAATTTAAGAAAAACAAAATTAGGAGTGGTATCCAGCAATAAGATGGATAAGACCATTACCGTGAGTGTAGAACGTAAAGTAAAGCATCCGCTTTACGGAAAGTTCGTAAAGAAATCTACCAAGTTTCATGCGCACGATGAAAAGAACGAGTGCAGCATCGGCGATACGGTTAAGATCATGGAAAGCCGCCCCTTGAGCAAAACAAAGCGCTGGAGACTGGTGGAAGTGGTGGAAAAAGTAAAATAATAAAAGTTCAAAGTTTCAGGGTTGAAGCTTGATGTTGTAATAACCTCAAACCTCTAACCCCAAACATCAAACATACAATAAGATGATACAGCAAGAAAGCAGACTAAATGTAGCCGACAACAGTGGTGCAAAAGAAGTACTCTGTATTCGTGTACTGGGTAACAGCGGACAGGATTACGCCAAGATCGGTGATAAGATAGTGGTAACTGTAAAGGATGCCATGCCTGCCGGTGGTATTAAAAAAGGAACAGTGAGTAAGGCGGTGATCGTAAGAACAACCAACAAACTGCGTCGTAAAGACGGATCATACATCCGTTTCGATGACAATGCGGTGGTACTGTTGAATGCTTCCGACGAACCAAGGGGCACCCGCATCTTCGGGCCCGTGGCCAGGGAGTTACGGGATAAAGGATACATGAAGATCATTTCACTGGCCCCGGAAGTGCTATAAGTAAAAAGTAAAAAATAAAAGTAAAAACAGAAGACAAGGGTACAGTTCAGATTTTGACTTTTGACTTTTGATTTCTGACTTTGCAAAGCAAAATAAAATGAGTACAAGATTTAAACCAAAGTTCAACATTAAGAAAGGCGATTCAGTGGTGGTAATTACCGGTGAAGACAAGGACCTGAAGAAGCCACGTAAAGTGTTGGAAATAATCCTGGAAAAAGAACGTGTATTGGTGGAAGGTGTTAACATCGTTACCAAGCACAGCAAACCAACTTCGCAAAACACCAAGGGTGGTATTGTAAAGAAGGAAGCGCCCATCGCCATCAGCAATGTAATGTTGTGGGATGCGAAAGCGGGAGCGCCTACCAAGGTTAAGCGTACCCGGGAAAACGGAAAATTAGTTAGAATCGCAAAAAAATCAGGAGGGGTAATAAAATAATGAGCACAAAAACAAACACTCCAAGATTAGCAGATAAGTACAAATCAGAAGTTGTACCTGCTTTAATGAAGAAATTCAGTTACAAAACTGTAATGCAGGCTCCCAGGCTTACCAAGATCTGTTTGAATCGTGGTGTGAACGGGGCTGTTACAGACAAAAAGCTGATCGACATCGCTATCGACGAACTGACAAATATCACTGGTCAGAAAGCCGTGGCAACCATTTCAAAGAAGGATATCTCCAACTTTAAGCTGCGTAAAGCAATGCCGATCGGTGCAAGGGTTACGCTTCGTGGTGTGAAGATGTATGAATTCCTCGACAGGCTGGTATCGGTGTCTTTACCACGTGTGCGTGACTTCAAAGGGATCAACGACAAATCGTTTGATGGCCGCGGAAACTATACACTGGGTGTAACCGAGCAGATCATCTTCCCGGAGATCGATATCGACAAGGTAAACAAGATCACCGGTCTCGACATCACTTTTGTAACAACAGCAAACACCAATGAAGAAGCATTTGAACTGCTGAAAGAGTTGGGAATGCCGTTTAAGAATATTAAAAAGTAAAAACGTTAATCTGTTAATTGGTTAACACGTATGAACGGATTAACCAATTAACCAATAAACAAGAAATAATGGCAAAAAAATCAGTAGAAGCCAGGCAAAGAAAGCGTGAAGTAATGGTTGCTAAGTATGCCGAAAAAAGGGCAGCCTTAAAAGCTGCCGGTGATTATGCAGCATTGGATCTTATCCCAAAGAATGCATCACCGGTTCGTTTAAAAAACCGTTGCCAGCTTACCGGCCGCCCGAGGGGTTATATGAGGCACTTCGGTATTTCCAGGAACATGTTCCGGGATATGGCATTGCAGGGTAAGATACCGGGAATCACCAAAGCAAGCTGGTAAAGCCGTTGAGCGTTAATCGTTGGCCGTTGATCGTGAGATACCTCTGCAAATAACAATTAACGAATAACAATACCGGGATATCGCATTGTAAAAAAAATATTTAATCAATTAACTGAAATAACAATGGTTACTGATCCGATAGCAGATTATTTAACTAGAATTCGTAACGCACAGATGGCTAACCACCGCATCGTGGAAATACCAGCCAGCAACCTGAAAAAGCGTATCACCGAGATTCTGTACGAGAAAGGCTACATCTTGAAATATAAATTTGAAGATAACAGCAAACAAGGCGTTATCAAGATAGCCCTTAAGTACGACGCGGCCACCAAATTACCGGCCATACAAAGCCTGGAAAGGATCAGCCGTCCGGGTCTGCGTACCTACGCAAAGCCGGGTGATTTCAAGCGTGTGAAGAATGGCCTGGGTGTTTCTATCGTTTCTACTTCAAAAGGAGTAATGACCGATAAAGAAGCCAAAGCACAGAACGTAGGTGGTGAGGTATTGTGTAATATTTATTAAACCGATTTGAAGATGTGCCGATTAGAAGATTCGGTTCTATCATCATCAAATTATCAAATTGTCAAATTAATACTATGTCACGTATAGGTAAGAAACCGGTAGAAATTCCAAACGGAGTAACTATTACAGTAGGTGCTGGTAATGTTGTTTCTGTAAAAGGACCCAAAGGTGAATTGAAAGAAACCATCGACCGGGATATTAAAGTGGAAGTAAAGGACGGTGTTGTGAATATCGAACGCCCTACCGACCAGATACGCCATCGTGCCATGCACGGGTTATACCGTTCGCTGGTAAGCAATATGGTAAAAGGTGTTACCGAAGGATATACCAAACAGCTGGAGCTGGTGGGTGTGGGTTACAAAGCTTCTAACCAGGGAAACCTGCTGGATCTTTCTTTGGGATATTCGCACAACATCATTTTTGAGATTCCGAAAGAGCTGAAGGTGTCTACGTCGCAGGAAAAAGGACAGAACCCGATGATCAATTTCGAAAGCATCGATAAGCAACTGATAGGCCAGGTATGTGCGAAGATCAGAAGCCTGCGTAAGCCTGAACCATACAAGGGTAAGGGTGTTAAATTCGCCGGCGAAGTGTTGAGAAGAAAAGCTGGTAAAGCGGCTGGCAAATAATTGATTTGATAATTTGATGATGAGCCTATTTGATAATTGAAGGGCATCATCAGCAAATCATCACATCACCAACTCATCAAATTAACCCCTGGCAGTATCAGGGAAAAAAATAAAGAATATGAACAACAAGTCAACAGCAAGGCAAAAGATCAGGTACCGTATCCGCAAAAAGATCAGCGGGGCTGCTGTAAAACCAAGGTTAAGTGTTTTCAGGAGCAACAGCGATATCTATGCACAATTGATCGATGACAGCAACGGGGTAACCCTGGCTGCCGCTTCATCAAGGCAAAAAGATATCCAGGCTCAGAAAGCACCTAAGATCGAGAAAAGCAAACTGGTTGGAGCTGCTATCGCTGTAAAAGCAAAAGAACTGGGTATATCAACCGTGGTTTTCGATCGCAGTGGTTATATCTATCACGGCCGTGTAAAGGCAGTGGCAGAAGGTGCAAGAGAAGGCGGGCTGGTATTCTAAAATTTTAAACTTTCTAATCAGAAAATAAATGTCAAATACAATTGGAAATAAAGTAAAAGCGGGCGACCTGGAACTGAAAGACAAAGTGGTTGCTATTAACCGTGTTGTTAAAACAACAAAAGGTGGCCGTGCCTTTAGTTTTTCTGCCCTGGTAGTGGTAGGTAACGAAGCCGGTGTGGTTGGACATGGTTTGGGAAAGGCCAAAGAAGTTCAGGAAGCTATTACCAAAGGAATTGAAGATGCAAAGAAGAACCTGATCAAAGTTCCCATCATGCATGGTACCATTCCGCACGACCAGCTGACCAAGGACGGAGCAGCCAAAGTGTATATCAAACCTGCAGCACATGGTACCGGAGTAATTGCAGGAGGCAGCATGCGGGCTGTGCTGGAAGCCGCTGGTATCACGGACGTGCTGGCCAAGAACCTGGGTTCTGCCAATCCGCACAACGTGGTTAAAGCAACATTCAAGGCCCTGGCAACATTGCGTGAGCCGGTCTCCGTTGCTAAAACAAGAGGTATCTCTTTGAAGAAAGTATTTAACGGATAAAAAAAGTCATAAGCATTAAGTGGTAAGTTATAAGACCTGTTTTATACTTACAACTTATAACTTAAAACTTACAACTTAATAAAATGAAAAAGATAAAAGTAACACAGGTAAAAAGCGTGATCGACCGCTCTGAACGCCAGAAAAGGACCATGATCGCCCTTGGATTGAAAAAACTGAATGCTTCTGTAGAAGTGGAAGCTACTCCGCAGATACTGGGTATGGTTAATAAAGTGAATCACCTGGTTAAGGTAGAACAACTTTAAAAACCGTTAATCTGTTAATTCGTTAATCCGAATAAACGTATAGCGAATTAGAAACAGACAGATTAACCAATTACCGGATTAACCAATTAACAAATTAAAGCGAGGGGTGATACCCCGTAAGTACAAAATCAGATAAAATGAAACTTCACACACTCAAGCCTGCGAAAGGCGCTACACACAAAGAGAAAAGAATTGGCCGGGGCGAGGCAAGCGGTAAAGGCGGAACCTCTACAAAAGGTAATAAAGGCGGACAAAGCCGTGCCGGTTACAAAAGTAAAAAAGCACATGAAGGCGGGCAGATGCCGATCCAGCGCCGTATTCCAAAACGCGGATTTAAGAACAACAACCGGGTGGAATATAAAGTGCTTAACCTGGGACAGATTGACCAGTTGGCGGAAAAATACAGCCTTACAGAATTCAGCCTGCAGAACCTTTACATCAACGGGCTTATCAGCCAGTTTGATAATGTGAAGATCCTGGGTAACGGAGAACTGAAGGGAAAATACAGTTTCAAAGTGAATGCGGCGAGCGAAAAAGCAAAAACAGCTATTGAAGCGGCAGGAGGTTCACTCGAGATAGTTAAATAATTTCACGATATTTGCCCGGCCCACGCTAAGCGGGGCCATTTTTAATTAGCGCAAAACATTTAAATCGTTTACATTCTGTGAAGAAATTCATTCAAACACTAAAGAATATCTGGAGCATTGAGGAGCTGCGCAATAAGATAACGTTCACCTTATTGTTGATCTTTATCTATCGTGTGGGTTCTTACATTGTACTTCCCGGTATTGATCCTAATAAATTAGCCGCTCTTTCTTCCAGTACCGGATCGGGCATGCTCGGCCTGCTTGATACATTTGTAGGAGGTGCCTTTTCCAAAGCATCCATTTTTGCATTAGGCATCATGCCTTACATTTCTGCTTCTATCTTCATGCAGTTGATGACCATCCTGGTTCCCCAGATGGCCAAGATCCAGAAAGAAGGAGAAAGCGGACGTAAGAAGATAAACCAATGGACACGTTACCTCACTGTTATTGTGACCGCCTTCCAGGCAGCTGCCTATATCGGCTACCTGAAAAGCCTGGGTGAAGCAGTGGTTCCTTCGTTCAGCGCATATTTCTGGCCTTCTACTGTTATCATACTTACCGTAGGTACTCTCTTTGTAATGTGGC
>DAOQRQ010000192.1:0-6124 GCA_035355815.1 Ferruginibacter sp.
CACTTTCATTACCAGCATGCACTACTCCTCCGGCGCCTCCCGCTAATTTAGTATTGAACCCCGGCAGCATTTCTGTAACCGGAAGCTTCACTGCTGCAGCAGGCGCTAACAGGTACCTGGTGGTAAGAAGTTTAAATGCAACATTGGCCGCCACTCCTGTGAATGGCACAACTTATTCGGCAGGCGAGGCATTTGGCGGAGGAAACGTGGTAACATATACTTCGAGCACGGGTTTTACTTCATTAGGACTGACATCGGGCGTTCTTTATTATTTCTTTGTTTTTTCTGCCAATGGCGATTGCAGCGGAGAACCATTCTATAATACCAGTTCTTTAACCGGCAGTGCTACAACCCTTAGTGGCAGTGGCATACCTCCGGGTTATTATGATGCAGCCAACACATTGACCTGTGCGCCGCTAAAGACTGCCTTATTCAATATTATTTCTGCCAATTATAACCAATTAAGCTATACACCCGGCGTATGGAATGCCTATCAAACCACCGATCAGCATCAGAACGACGGAAATTCTGCTACGATCATCTGGGATATGTACGGCGATAACCCGGCAGGGCCCGAGCCGTATACTTATACGTACAGTGTTAACCAGTGTGGAAGCTATAATTCAGAAGCCGATTGCTATAACAGGGAACATTCGTTTCCTTCATCATGGTTCAATGATGGCTACCCGATGTATTCGGACATCAATCACCTGTTTCCAACAGACGGCTATGTGAACAACCGGCGGGGAAATCAGCCATATGGGGAAGTAAGCGCTCCTACCTGGACTTCGCTAAATGGGGGCAAGTTGGGGCCAAACACATTCCCGGGTTTCAGCGGGGTGGTATTTGAACCAAGAAATGAATACAAGGGCGACTTTGCCAGAGCGCATTTATATATGGCAACAAGATACCAGAACCTGGTAGCGGGTTGGCAAAGCAATGGAAATGCAAACGATGTATTGAACGGAACTTCCTATCCATCCTTTGATGACTGGGATATCAAACTCATGTACAAGTGGCATACACAAGATCCCGTAAGCCAGAAGGAGATTGATCGTAACAATGCAGTATATGCACTGCAGGGCAATCGTAATCCGTTCATCGATCACCCGGAATATGTTTATATGATCTGGCAGTGCACGGGTTTATTGCCAGTAACCATCACCGGTTTTACTGCAGAAAAAAGCAATGAATCGGTATTGCTGAAATGGTATGCAACACAGGAAACCAATTTCAAACAATACGATATCGAAAGAAGTACAGACGGTTCATCGTTTTACAGAACAGGAACCGTACAGGGCAGGAACCTGGTAACCTATTCTTTCATCGACAATAATCTTCCATCAGCAAGTACAGTTTATTACCGGTTGAAGATGATCGATATCGATGGAAAATTCACTTATAGCAACATAGTTCCGGTACGCATAAATGGAAATTTTTCCAATGCCCTGTTATATCCCAATCCAACCAGTGATAAACTGGTGATTAAATTATCTGGCCCGCTGACAGAAGCAGCAAATTTATCCGTTACAGACCTTGCAGGCCGAATGCTCATGCTGCAAAAAGTCAATGGTTCGCAAACAGTAATTGATCTAGATGTTAGCAGGTTGCCTGCAGGCAGGTATTTTATCAAGATTGACAACACGGGCAAACTGATCCGCCAGTCTTTTGTGATCATCAAATAATTCTGATCCATAATTGAACCGGCTGTAATCATGCAGCCGGTTTTTTATTTTTACAAACGGCGGTTCGCTGAATTGAAATTATTGTAGCTTGACAAAAATTTAAACGGCATGAGAAGACTCTTTATCCTTTCATTATTTATTCCCGCTTTTTTACAAATAAATGCCCAGCAATGCCGCTTTGAAAAAACAGGGGGAAAAGAAAGCGCTACCTATTTTGAAGCGATCGATTGGTATAAAAATCTGGACAAACTCTCCGCAAAGGTTTTGGTGAGGGAAATGGGAATGACCGACGCCGGGTACCCCCTGCACCTGGTGCTGGTTAGCAATGATGGAAAGTTTGATGCAGCGCAATGGCATAAACAAAACAAAGCCGTTATTCTTATCAACAACGGCATACATCCCGGCGAACCGGATGGTATTGATGCCAGCATGATGCTGGTAAGAGATATTGTTACAGGCAAGATAAAATTACCCGGTAATATTGCACTGGCGTTTATTCCGGTTTATAATATCGGCGGTTGCCTTAACCGGAATTCTTACTCAAGAGCCAACCAAAACGGGCCGCTGGAATATGGGTTTCGTGGCAATGCCCAAAACCTTGACCTGAACAGGGATTTTACCAAATGCGATAGTAAAGAAGCAAGATCATTTGCACAAATATTTCATCTGCTTGATCCGGACATCCTGATCGATAATCATGTAAGTGACGGGGCAGATTACCAGCATACGATGACGTTGCTTACCACGCAGTATGATAAGTTGGGAGCAGGCCTGGGGCAATGGCTAAAAAATAATTTTGAACCACAATTGTATAAGGGAATGTCGGAAAAGAATTGGGATATGGTTCCGTATGTAAGTTTTGAAACCGGTAGCCCAGACAGAGGAATGACCATGTTCTATGATCCTCCCCGTTACTCTTCAGGTTATGCGGCATTATTTCAAACCCTTGGATTTGTTCCCGAAACACATATGTTAAAGCCATTCAAAGACCGGGTACTTTCAACCTATGCCTTTATGCAAACAGCAATTGAAAGCGCATCGGCCAATGCAACAGACCTGATCACACAACGAAATAAGGCCAGGATGGAAGTTGTAAAGCAAAAGTCGTGGCCGTTTAAATGGAGTGTAGACACATCCAAATATTCCTTTGTTAGTTTTAAAGGATATGAGCAGGCTTACAAACCCAGCGATGCAACTGGTCTTAGCCGGATGTATTACGATCGCAGTAAACCATTTACTAAACAGGTTAAGTTCTTTAACGTATTCAATACCGCTGATTTTATTGCTGCACCCGAGGCTTATATCATTCCGCAAGGGTGGAGCGCCGTGGTTGACCTGCTGAAACTTAACAATGTAATTATGCAACAACTTTCTAAGGATACGCTCATAGAAGTGGAAGCATATCGCATCGATGATTACAAATCAGCTGCAAGGCCATATGAAAAGCATCATAAAAACTCTTCTGTGAAAACTTCTCTATTAAAACAGAAGATAAAATTTCTGAAAGGCGATTACCTTATTCCGATGAACCAGGTAGCTAACCGTTACCTCGTTGAAATGCTGGAACCAACCGGCGATGATAGTTTTTTTGCCTGGAATTTTTTTGATGCCGTATTGCAGCAAAAAGAAGGCTATAGCGATTACCGTTGGGATGACCTGGCAGCGGAAGTCTTGAAAAATGATCCTGCACTGAAAGTAAAACTGGAAGAAAAGAAAGCGGCCGATCCAAAATTTGCTGCCAACAGTTCTGCCCAACTGGACTTCATATATAAAAACTCACCCTACTATGAACCTGGGCATAATAGGTATCCGGTATACAGGCTAAAAAAGTGAAAAGATATTTTCAACCAATATAGCTGAAAATGAATTAGTTAGAGTTAAAGCTTTGAGAGATTAAGAACAAGTTTACCAAGATTAAAAAAGCTTCATTTTTAATCCCCTAATTCTTCATTTTTAATTGATAATGGCCTACCTTTGCTGCCCGCTCAAAAAAGCGGTTTACACAACATTTTTAAACAATAAATCAATCAGGGAAATGAACAACTACGAATTGATGGTGATTTTTACCCCTGTGCTGTCTGACGACGAATTTAAAGCCGCTCAGAAAAAATATGCCGACCTCGTTACAGATAACGGAGGTGAGGTATTGCACACCAATCCCTGGGGACTAAAATCGCTGGCCTATCCCATTGTCAAAAAAACCACCGGTTTATATTGGGTAATGGAGTATAAAGCGCCATCCAGCTTCAATGAAAAGTTGAAAATTCAACTTTTACGTGACGAATCACAGATGCGTCACATGTTCACTGCACTCGACAAATACGCCGTTGAGTACAATGTAAAAAAGAGAAGTGGCGTAAAACATTCTGAACCAGAAAAAGCGGAGGCATAATCATGGCAAAAAATGAAATAAAATATCTTACTGCCATTAAGCAGGAGAAACGTCCGAAGAAATACTGCCGCTTTAAAAAAATGGGTATCCATTATATCGATTATAAGGATGCAGAATTTCTGAAAAAATTCATCAACGAACAAGGTAAACTGCTGCCACGCCGCATTACAGGGAACTCTTTAAAGTTCCAGCGTAAAGTGGGTGATGCAGTAAAGAAGGCCCGTCAAATGGCCATCTTACCGTATGTTACTGATCTATTGAAATAATTTTTTTCACCACCCTAACCTTTAAATAGAGAAAGTCCCGAAAACTTTCGGGATTGGGTAAAAATGCAAAAACAATGCAGGTAATATTAATACAGGATGTAAACAATTTAGGCGGTGTTAATGAACTGGTAACCGTAAAGAATGGTTATGGCCGTAACTACCTTATTCCTCAAAAGTTCGCTGTTGAAGCCAGTCCTTCCAACATTAAAATGATGGAAGAAAAAAAGAAACAACAAGCCAAGAAAGAAGCTAAATTATTAGCTGAATTGAACAGTGTAATTGCTGTTTTAAAAGATGGTGCGTTGAAGATCGGAGCCAAAACAGGTACCAGCGGAAAGATCTTTGGCAGTGTGACTTCTGTTCAGATCGCCCGGGCAATTAAGGATCAAAAAGGGTATGAAATTGACCGCCGCCGCATTTCAATCATAGATGAAGTGAAAGAACTGGGTACTTACAAGGCAAAGATCGATTTCAGCAATGGGAATGAAGCTGAAGTTGAATTTGAAGTGGTAGCTGAGTAATGATACTTTAGAAAATAGTTCGAAACGCCTGGTTTGCCAGGCGTTTTTTATTTCGCCCTATGAACCACCTGCGGGTATGTAATTTGCCTGGTTTTTTGTTAAAACCCACTGCTTATCAGGCAACTGTATGAATTAAGGAGGGTTGCAGGGCTAAAAAATCAAAAATTTATTCTATTAATCAGAAAAGCCCCCTATCTTTATAGCTATTAATGGTTTTAGTTTTTTGCTATTGGCTGAAGTAGCTTTATAAAAAGTCAGGTTCAGTTCATTGTTACAGCTAAGTCATTATAGTAGTATTATATTTATTATTTATCAAAAAGTTTTACAATGAACATTTATGTTGGAAATCTGAGTTGGTCAATGACTGATGATGATTTAATGAACCTTTTCACACAGTACGGCAGCGTTACAAGCGCAAAGATCCTTAAAGACAAAATGAACGGCCGCAGTAAGGGCTTTGGTTTTGTTGAAATGGAAGACGATGAAGCAGCAAAAACTGCAATCGCTAATCTTAACGAAACAGAAGTACAGGGAAGAAAGCTGATCGTTAACGAATCTCAACCTCGTCCGCAAGGTGAAGGTGGAGGTGGCGGCTACAAAAAACGTAGCGGCGGTGGTGGTTATGGTGGCGGAAGCCGTGGTGGTGGAAGCCGTGGCGGTTATGGTGGTGGTGGAAACCGAGGCGGTGGCGGCGGTGGTTACAACAGGGATTATTAATCTATATCAATAACCTCATTTAAAAAAAATCCTTTCGGTTAACCGAAAGGATTTTTTTTAAATACAAATTGCCCGTTTGCTATAAAATCGCAGCTATTAATTACCCGAATGGAATATGTTTTGGTCATCAGTACATAGTTTCCCCTTACCGCCGAATTGAGAAGTATTTAAACTACCAAACCACTAAAAATTAAACTCTCCCTGTGCATAGCCAATCACTTTCAATCCTGGTAATGAATCCAGCGGACTGCATTTATGATGAACACGAATTTGGGCAACATGCAGGTATATCATGGTTGTTTTTATATAGACATGTCCCAATAATTCTTTTATAGACAGGATATTCACTCCATCTTCCAGTAAATGGGTTGCATAAGTGTGCCGGAGGCTGTGAACACTTACATTCTTGCTGATACCGGCAAGCTTTGTGGCTCGTTTTATTGCCCATTGAACACTGCGTTGCCCAAACTTGGGATCAAAATCCGAGAAAAATTTTTTTGAATTATTCCACCGTTGTCCAGAAAATAGCCATGATCGTGGCTT
>DAOQRQ010000193.1:0-3444 GCA_035355815.1 Ferruginibacter sp.
GCATTGGTCCGGATAACATTGATATTGTGCTAAACGAACTGGATGCCCTCGTCAATATCGATTTTGAAACCAGGCTGGTGAAAGAGAACCTCACCCGTCTTAACATCATCCGCTTTGGCACTTCCGGCTCTTTACAGGAAGCCATACCGGTTGACTGTTTTGTGGCCAGTACCCACGGGCTTGGACTGGATAACCTCATGCATTTTTACCGCATTCATAACAATGAAGAAGAGAACCAACTCATCCAGGCCTTTGTTACACATACACAATTAAGCAATGGAAAAGTAGCACCGTATATCAGCACGGCAAGTCCGGCACTGCTGAAACATTTTACAAAAGACTATCACCAGGGCATCACGGTAACCTGCCCGGGCTTTTATGGTCCGCAGGGCCGGGTACTTCGTTTGGGCCTCGGTTATCCGCAACTGATCAATAACCTCACAAATTTTAGTTTTGGCAATCACCGAATCACTAATTTTGAAATGGAAACATCGGCCATATATGGTTTGGGAAAGACACTGGGCCACCATTGCCTGAGCCTGAGCGCCATTGTTGCCAACCGCATCAGCAAACAGTTTTCTGCAAACGGCGAACTGGCAGTGGAGAACCTGATCAAAGGCTCGTTACAGGTAATTGCCGATTCAAGTATATAAATAATATGAAGATAGAATTCTACAAATACCAGGGAACCGGAAATGATTTTGTGATACTCGATAACCGGGATGAGAAGTATAACCACCTTACCCAGGGCGAAGTGAAACTGCTGTGCGACCGCCGCTTTGGCATTGGCGCCGACGGCCTGATGATGCTGAACACAAAAAAATTCTTCGACTTTGAAATGATCTATTACAATGCCGATGGAAATCCCAGCAGCATGTGTGGCAACGGCGGCAGGTGCCTGGTGAAATTCGCCTGCCTGGTTGGCATTCATAAGAACACCTATCATTTTGTGGCGGTGGATGGCAAACACGAAGCAGAAATAGATATGCAGGGCCTTGTTCGTTTAAAGATGCAGAATGTATACAGTGTGGATTATTACTCAGGTCATAGTGTGGTGAACACCGGCTCGCCTCATTTTGTAAAATTTGCAACCAACGTGGAAAATATCGATGTGGTGGAAACGGGCCGTGAGATACGCCACAGCAAAGAATTCAAAGCAGAGGGCATTAATGTGAATTTTGTAGAAACGATTGACGAGGACGGTATATTTGTGCGTACCTACGAACGGGGTGTGGAGGATGAAACACTCAGTTGCGGAACAGGCGTAACCGCATCGGCACTGATGAGCGCCCACAACGACAAAGGATTTAACCGGGTGGAAGTAAGAACGCCCGGTGGAAAATTAAGCGTGGAATTTGAAAAATTCGACGACCAGCATTTTGAGAACATCTGGCTCTGCGGCCCCGCAGAACTGGTGTATAAAGGAGAAATTGAACTATGACCAAAACAGCCATCATCACTGCTTCAGAAAATATCTTCAGCCAGTTTTCAGAAACCTGCGATCGTATTGATGAAACAGCCATGTTTGCAAAACCCGGCCTCAAATGGTCGGTGGCAGAAAATATCCGGCACATGGTCATCTCCACCAATATGACCACGCTGGCATACCGGTTGCCTAAGTTTATCGTGAAATGGATCGGCGGTACTCCTAACCGGCAATCGAGAAGCTATGAAGAGCTGAAAGAAAAGTATTATAAAAAATTAAGCGAAGGTGGAAGAGCAAGCGGCCGCTTTGTTCCAAAACCCATTGAAGTGAATTACGGCAAACGGAAACTGGTGGATAGCTGGAATGCTTCCACGGCAAAATACCTTTCATCGCTCACCGCAAATAGAACAGACCAAGACCTGGATAATTACCTGGCCAGGCATCCCCTGCTGGGCCGTATCACTTTGCGGGAACTTTGTTACTTCACCATTTTTCATACCGAACACCATTTAAAAACCATCCGGGAACTTACCCAAACCCCATGATCCAGTACTTTAAAAATACCGACCACCAAACGATCAGTATCGATAAGATCGACAGCGCCGTGTGGGTGAATGTGCTCCCGCCACTCAAGCAGGAAGAGTTCACTGAACTGAGTGAAGCGATGGATATCCCTGTTGACTTCTTAAAAGACTCACTGGATATTGATGAAAGAAGCCGCTATGAGATCGACGATAATGTAAAACTGATTGTTATCAAAACGCCTACAGAGAATAATTCCTTTAACCTGAGCGATGCCTTTTACATCACCATCCCTATCTGTATCATCTTAACCAATAACCGCATTGTTACGGTGAATTCGTTTGAGAACGAAGCGATCAAAAAATTCCTGAACAGTTTTCAGCACCGCAATCCCGATCACATGAACATGATGGTACTGAAGATATTTGAAAAGATCACCAGCAATTTCCAGGATTACCTCAAAGAGATAAACACGCGGCGCAACAGCCTGGAACAAAAGCTGTACGACAGCAACCGTAACGAAGAACTGCTGCAACTGATGCGGATACAGAAAAGTTTTGTGTACTTCATCACGGCCCTGCGCAGCAACGAACTGCTGATGATGAAGATGAGCCGAACCAATATTTTAAAACTCACCGAAGATGAGAAGGATTTCCTGGATGACCTCATCGTGGAAACTTCGCAGGCGCTTGAAATGGCCAATACCTACACCACCATCCTTAACAGTACACTGGATGCTTTCGCCAGCATCATCAGCAATAACCAGAACGAGGTATTGAAGCGACTGACCACCCTTACCATCTTTTTGAGCATACCCATCCTGATCGCCAGCATATATGGCATGAATGTTCCCATCCCCTATAGCGAAAGCCACCTCGCCTTCTGGATACCGGTGATCTTATCCATCGTCATCCTCGGACTGGCAGTATGGAATTACCTGAAACGCTTAAAGCGATAGCCATGTTCAATATACGGGTCTATGGAATTTTAATAAATGAACAGAAACAGGTACTGGTAAGCGATGAATTCATCCGCGGTAACTATTATACAAAATTTCCCGGCGGCGGACTGGAATTTGGTGAAGGAACAAGAGACTGCCTGGCAAGAGAGTTCATGGAAGAGATGAGCCTGAAAGTGGAAGTGGGTGATCATATATATACCACCGATTTCTACCAAATGAGCGCCTTCAACCCCAGTCACCAGATCATTTCCATTTACTATTATGCCAAAGCGCTGGAACCCATCACGGCTCCTCTCCGCTCCCTTCCTTTTGATTTTGACGAACAGCAACTGAAGGTTTATGGCCAGGTGGGAGAAACAGAAACATTCCGCTTTGTGAACTGGGATGATTTTTCGGAAGATTGTGTGAGCCTGCCGATTGATAAAATTGTTGCTAAATTGCTTAAAGGTTAAAGCGTTAATCTGTTAACCCGTTTATTGGTTAATTAGTAAGGAGCTCAAATATTCAGATGCATTCACTATTTACCTGTTATACT
>DAOQRQ010000193.1:3544-6122 GCA_035355815.1 Ferruginibacter sp.
ATTAACGGATTAACGGATTAACATATCTCCGGATTAACAAATAACTTCGCATAATGGACTACACAGATTTTTTTGAAAGAGAAATTATTTTAGAAGACGACCGTGCAAGATTAGAGCCGCTTACTCCCAAACATTATGATGCCCTGATGGCCATTGCACTCAGTAACCCGGATATCTGGAAGTTCACGATGGCCAATATCACAGATGAGCAAAGTTTTTCCCATTACTTTAATACGGCATTGAAGGAAAAAGAGAATAAAGCTTCCTATCCTTTTGCTATGTTCGCTAAAAAAGAGAACCGCTATGTGGGCTGCACCCGTTATGCCAATATCTCTTTCCGGGATAAACGCCTGGAGATCGGCTGGACATGGATCGATCCGCTGTTGCAGGGCAGCGGCATCAACAAGCACAACAAATTCCTGATGCTGCAGTACTGTTTTGAAACGCTGGAGCTGAACCGGGTGGAATTGAAGACATCCGGCACCAACCTTAAATCACAAAGGGCTATGGAAAAGATCGGCGCCATACGGGAAGGCGTGCTGCGCAAGCACAGTATCAACGATGTGGGCTTTGTCCGGGATACGGTTTATTACAGCTTCATCAGCGATGAATGGCCGGAGATAAAGAAAGCCATCTTCCCGGAGTTTATAAAGAAATAACTTTTTTTGAACCACATAGAAACATAGTTTTAACGTATTGTGGTACTGAAATAACTTTAATCAGCAAGAGCCCTTCGTGTTCTTTGCGGAATACCTGGCGTTCTTTGCGGTAAACCCTTCAACTTCGCTCAGGATAAACCGCAAAGATCACAATGGAAAAACGCAAAGCAGAACCCTTGAAAATAAACCGTTCTTAATAGCACAATACGTTAGTTTTACAGTCTTCCGCCAAAAGCGAAATAATCTATGTGATCTATGTTCCTATGTGGTTCAAAATAAATTTGTAACTCCAAACTTTGTTATATGAAAAATTTATTCATCCTGCTGCTGGCCATTTGTTTTTTTAGTTGCAATAATGAAACTAAAACAGTGCCTGCCGCTGCCGTTACTGATGACCTGTACAAAGAAGTACAAACAGGCGGTATTAAGATCATTCCGATCGAAACACCCAGGGGCAAGTTCAATATCTGGACAAAACGGGTAGGTAATAACCCGAAAATAAAATTACTCCTGCTCAACGGCGGCCCGGGCGCCACGCACGAATACTTTGAATGTTTTGAAAGCTTTTTACTGCCCGAAGGCGTTGAACTGATCTATTACGACCAGTTGGGTTGCGGACTTTCCGAAAATCCGAAAGATACAGCCATGTGGAGCCTGCCGAGGTTTGTGGAAGAAGTGGAACAGGTTCGCAAGGCATTGAATTTAACGAGGGACAATTTTTACCTGCTCGGTCATTCCTGGGGCGGCATACTCGCCATGCAATATG
The DNA here is from genome assembly GCA_035355815.1 of Ferruginibacter sp. Classification (GTDB taxonomy): domain Bacteria; phylum Bacteroidota; class Bacteroidia; order Chitinophagales; family Chitinophagaceae; genus Ferruginibacter. Next base: position 4,970 of record DAOQRQ010000193.1, read on the forward strand.
CATTAAAGTACCAGGACAATTTAAAAGGCCTTATCATCAGCAATATGATGAGCAGTTGTCCGCAGTATGGTAAATATGCACAGGAAGTATTGGCTCCCCAGTTCGATCCAAAGGTTTTGGATACGATACGACAGATAGAAGCAAGGGGCGATTTTGCCAATCCCAAATATATGGAGCTGCTGATGCCTCATTTTTATGCAAAGCATATCTGCCGCATACCGCTTGATCAATGGCCAGAACCAATGACCCGTTCATTCAATAAAATGAACCAGTCTTTGTATGTAACCATGCAGGGACCCAGCGAATTCGGTATCGGTGGAAATTTAATAGCCTGGGATGTAAGCAAAGAACTCCCGAGAATAAAAACTCCCACCCTAACCATCGGCGGCACACACGATACCATGGATCCCGAGCATATGAAATGGATGAGCACACAGGTACAGAAGGGCCGTTTCTTACTTTGCCCCAATGGAAGCCACATGAGTATGTATGATGACCAGAAGAATTATTTCCCGGGGTTGATACGGTTTATTAAGGATGTGGATGGCGGAACGTTCAGTAAATAGGTTGAAAATTGTTGAATGTTGTTGAAAGGTAGATTTCCTGGTACTAAACCAGGGGATCTATCAAGACAAAAGAAAATAAAAAGCCACAAAGGCACTAAGACACGAATATGAATTTAAATCTTTGTGACATGGTGCCTTTGTGGCAAATTGCATTTTAAAAAAATCTATCAGCCTGTAAGCCGGATTCTGTTCCTGGCAAGCCAGGAGGTTATCATTTATCTGGCCCACACATTACTGTATGGATCTTGCCCCCGCACTGCTGCGGGAACGGTTGCTGCCTACCCTTCAGCATCGGGCGAGCCGCCCTCAAACGCTGATTTACGTGGCATTACAGCACACAAGGTTTACCCGATCGATGCATTGCTGCAAAAACCCGTGAGCTCTTACCTCACGTTTTCACCTTTGCCTCAATAAATTGAGGTAGTAATTTTCTGTGGCACTGTCTCCCCACTCCTTCGACAAGCTCAGGACCGGGACCGGCCGTTAACCGGTGTGTTGCTCTTTGCTGTCCGGACTTTCCTTTCCCCCACAGTATTGCGGTGGAACGATAACCCGGCTGATAGAGGGCAAAGGTAGATTTTATTTTT
>DAOQRQ010000194.1:0-6099 GCA_035355815.1 Ferruginibacter sp.
GCACACCATAATTGTCACGAATGATGGTTACCTGCTGCGCCTGTTTTTCCCAGCGGGTAATTTCTGCTTTGGAAAAAGATTGGGCTGTTATTTGAAAAGGGAACAGCAGTATTACCAGTAATGTTCTCATACGGATTATTTTTTAGGTTCATTGGCCTTAAGTACACGAAGAAAATTATCTCCCAGTATTTTGCGGATGTCTTTTTTGCTGTAGCCTCTTTCAACCAGGGCTTTTGTAATTAAGGGATAGTTGGTAACATCATCTAATTGCTGCGGCGTAAGATTGATGCCGTCAAAGTCGGAACCCAGGCCCACGTAATCAATGCCCGCCAATTTTACGATGTGATCGATGTGATCGATGATCAGGGATAAAGGCGGACGTATGGCGTTTGCTTCTTCGGCATATTTATTATAGAGATAACTCATGGCGTAAAAATCACCCATTCCGCTTTTTATCAGTGAGTCGTTTTCGGCCGCATGCTTTTTAAAAAAGGCAATTTCTTTTTTATCAAAACTGCTGTCTATAAACCCGGGGTTGAAGTTTATCTGTATCACACCGCCGTTCTTAGCGATCGCTTTTATCTGCTCGTCTTTTAAATTGCGTCGGTGGGGCACAAGGCTGTATACGGAACTATGCGAAGCGATGATGGGCTTTGTGCTGAGGCTGATCACATCCCAAAATGTTTGATCACCGGCATGACTCACATCTATGATCATGCCCAACTGGTTCATGCGCTGCACCACCTGTTTACCAAGATCGGTGAGGCCTTTGTGCGGCAGGTTTGGCTTTGTTGTTTCATCAGCAGCGCTGGTGGCCCAGGAGGGGGCAATATTATGCGTTAAAGTTAAATACCTGGCGCCACGGGTATAAAGTGAATCCAGTTTATTCAGATCATCTTCTATCATGTGACCGCCCTCTACCCCAAACATGGCAGCGATCTTATGTTGTTTCACTGCGTTGATCAATTCTGCATAACTTTTAACTTTTACAATTTTATCAGGATTGCGGGCAGCCACGGCATCCAGGCTGTCCATTTCCCGGTTAGCAAAAGCAAACGGGTTTTTCAGGTCACCGTCACAATACACAGAAAACAGTTGAACATCCAGCCCGCCCTTTTTCCAACGTGCCAGGTCGCTGTGCGTTTTGCCGGTAAGGTCCCGGTCAAATACAATTCCCTTGTCTGCCGCCATCATCAGGATGTCGTTGTGCGTATCAACCACAATGGAATTGAAGTGGAGTTTTTTATACGGCTGGGCTGATGCAAATGCGTAGCAGGCAATGAGCAAAGAGCACAATAACTTTTTTTTCATCAGCAGATCATTTTATGTCAGGGGTATCATTCTTTTCCGCTCTTGTCTCCCACAAACCAGTGCTCCTTATTTTTAAACAGCACATTAAAAGTGGTAAGCGAACCATAGCAACGGGTGATGTATTGCTGTATGCTTACCTTTTCTTCGTCGCTTAGTTTTTTATTGCTGTTGATGTTTTGTTCCAGCACACGAAGCCGGTCACGCAGCATCACTATCTTGTGAAAGAAATCGTCGATGGGAATTTCTTTCGGCTTTAATGTTTTATCAGCAGTTTGTAACAACATGGTGCCGCCGATCCATTTATCGCCAATAGGAACGATCTCGGTAACATCACTCCATTGCCGCAGAATTTTTAATAAAGATCTTTCAACTGCCGAAACGGTTTCCACTTCGGCAGTAACATTCTCGGCAATGATCTCGTCCAGGCTGCTGTCTGTTTTATCGATCTCTTTTATGCCGTGATTGATGAAGGAGATGAGATAGGTTGCGTAGCGTACGGCCACGATCACACCCGGACCAAATTGCGTATGCTGCAGCCGGGTACCAATGCCAAGGGTAAGTTGTTCAGATTCCATGTTCTTCCTGTTTTGTTTCGTTTAACTGTTTGCGTATTCTTTTTTCGTGTCGCTTTTTTATGATCCGCATAACAAGCGGCACCAGCAGCGGTAAAAAAGAAGAGATATAGGGATTGATCAGATAAACAAATGCAAAAAAGGTGAACAGCACCGGCACGATTACCGCCCGGAGAGAATAGTATTTTGCATCGGCATGACTTAACCCTTCTGATAATTTGTTTTTCGGATTGCCGATATGCCGCCACATGAAGAGATTGAACAAGCCGAGCATAATGATGTTTGCCGTATAAAAAACCACGGGCGTTAGAACATGCTTCATCACATACTCGCTGTAGAATGCCGTGCTGAAAGGCATCAGCGCCACGGCAAATAGAAAAAGCAGGTTAAGCCGCAATAATTTCGGTGAATAGTTTACCACAAAACCAAAGAGCCGATGGTGAACCGTCCAGTAAATGCCTATGAACATGAAGCTGATGATGAAGCCGAAGAATTTAGGGATCATATGGCGCAGCGCATCCAGCAATTTACCTTCGGTAAGCTCGGCCAGTTCAATTTCCGGCACTTTTAATTCAATTACCAGCAGCGTAATGGCAATGGCAAAAACGGCATCGCTGAAAAGGATCATCCGTTCAAGCTGAAATTCTTTTTTGAGTTCGCTGTGAAGCTGGTTCATAAAACCGGGGTTGTGTTTATTTTACTTTTTTAAACTCGTAGGGATTGTATTCGATGAAGTCGGCCACTTTAACCGTTACGCCAACCACTTTACCGTTTTCTACCGTAAACGGAAAGATGGCTTTGCTGAATTCCGGGTCGCTGAAGCTTGCATAAAAACGATTGCCACCGATGGATTCCAGCCTGGCGTACATGTTGGGGTGGTGACTGAATTTCATTTTCAGTTCGGCGCCCTCCTGTACCACACTCATATTTCCATACACTTCGTTGCTGTAATTTCCGCAGTAATTGGTAATGGCAAGTGCGGGCTTTAATTGTAAGGCAACAGAATCCATCATTTTTTTATCCTGCTTTTCACTTTCTTTTTTCTGCTGGTTATTAAAACCAAGATAAACCTTGCTGTAGTTACGGTAAGGTTTACCCAGGTAGGCGTCGGCAATTTCCCATTTAAGCGCTTCGTAAAAACTGTTCTGGTCGGTATTGGTGAAAACGATGATGCCCAGTTTTTCTTCGGGTACCAGGGTAACGCTGGTAACAAAACCATTTACGCCGCCTGTGTGTGATACGATCTTTTTTCCGCAGTATTCTTCAATGAACCAGCCAAGGCCATAGAGACTGAAATGACCGGTGTTGAATTGTTTGCCGCCATTTCCTAAAATAGAATGCGGCAACCATGTTTGTGAAATGGCCTGGGCTGGGATCACCTGCTTTCCATCATACTTACCGCCGCTCAATTGTGCAATTACCCAATGGCTCATATCGTTTACCGATGAACCGATGCTGCCTGCCGCTGCCAGGTTATCAATTCGGCAGAAAGGAATTTTAATAAGCTTTCCTTCGGCTATGGTATGGGCGCTGCATTTGTTGGCTGCATTGGGAAAATCTTTGCTGAGCGCCAATGTACTGCTCATGCCGAGTGGCGTAAATATCTTTTCTTTCAGGTATTCTTCCCACTGCATTCCCGATGCCTTGGGTATCACTTCACCCGCTGCAACAAAAGCTGCATTGGTATAACCCCACCTGGTGCGGAATGGATAAGGCGCTTTTATATGGCTCATCTTTTCTATCACTTCGGTACGGGACAGATTGCTGGTCCAGTATGTAAAGTCTCCCTGGAAGGTTTGAAAGCCGATGCGGTGACAAAGCAGGTCTCTCAGTATGGCCTGTTCACCGGCAGCTTTATTATCCAGTTTAAATTGCGGTATCCATTTGGTTACATTATCATCCAGTGAAATTTTCTTTTCGGCATCTAACATGGCGAGTGCGGTTGCCGTAAATGCTTTTGTATTACTGCCGATCATGAATAAGGTATTCTCATCCACCTTATCGGTTCCGTTCAGCTCTTTCACGCCGTATCCTTTCATCAGCACCACTTTTCCATTCTTAACGATACAAACGGCTGCACCGGGAACCTGCCAGCCGGCAAGCGCATTGTTCACATAACTATCCAGGCTGTCTTTTACAAAAGAAGGAAGACTGTCTGTTTGTGCGCAGGAAACAAAGGAGAAGAAGAGGCAGGAGATAAAAAGGAATTTTTTCATGTAAATGGTTTGAACATGAAAAGTACTTCTCTTTTTTTAATTTTTTACCGGTGAAGAAATTTTCGGCGTACGGGGTTTTAATAATTCAAGCTTGAAGCGGTACGATGCATTGAGTACATACCGGTGAAAAGTTACTTCATCGGCAGTGCTGGCAAATTCGTACGAGGGCCGGTAACGTACGAGGAAGGTATCCAGTTGTGCACCTTCCAAACGGGTAGCTCTTTTTACAAAGGTTTTATTGAAGCGGTAGTCAACAAATTTATCCTGCTCCTGTTGTTCCAGCCTTGCCCGGAAAGCTTTCAGTTGCCGGTTTCGTTTGAAGCGGAACATGTTGATGATCTCGTTCACATCGGCGCCCACAGCGCCATCAGGCGAGATACTGGTTCTGACCGTGGGTTTTCTAAAATCGTAGTACTCGGCATACACCCTGCGGTTCTCCATCGAGTCTTCCCGGTACGATTTGGCAATGACCACCACTTCTTTTAAGGTGCTGTACCGGCTTTTAACCTGCACCTGTAGTGAAATGTCAAACTGGTTCATGTCGGCAATGCCTTTTACAGCAAACTTTTGCGTGGGCTTATCGTTGTAGATGAAACTGAGCGAATCTTTTTCTGAAACAGTTATGTGGTAACGCCCCATGGAATCGGTAAGGGTTTGTTTGCCGCCGGTGCTTTCCACTTTTACGTTTTCCACGAAATTCCTTTTGGTAACATCAAATACAATTCCGCTTACGGTCAACTGCGCCTTCAGGGAAAAGAGCGGAGAAAGAAAGAACAGGAACAGTAAAATTATTTTTAATGATGAACGCAACAGGATTACAATTGGTTGGGATAAAAGTACAGCAGTTGGGTCACATACAACCTGCAACAGCACTTATTTAACGGCGATTTTACTTTTTTAATAAAGAATCGATCACAGCAGGATAGTGCGCATGCTCCAATGCATGAATTTTTTGCGCAAGCGATTCTGCGGTATCGTTTTCATCAACCTTACAGGCCGCCTGGAAGATCACTTCGCCGTGATCGTACAGCTCATCCACGTAATGAATGCTGATACCGCTTTCTTTTTCACCGGCAGAAATAACGGCTTCATGCACGTTGTTGCCATACATTCCTTTTCCGCCGTATTTGGGCAGCAAGGCCGGGTGAATATTGATGATCTTCTTTGGATAAGCAGCGATCAGCGCAGCAGGAAGCTTCCATAAAAAACCAGCCAGTACGATAAAGCTGATATTATGTTTTTGCAGTTCGGGCAGGTAGCAATCGCCGTTGAAAAACCGGTCCTTTTCAATAAGTAAGGTGGGGATATTGTTCTCTTCTGCAATTTTCAATACACCTGCTCCGGGTTTATTGCATACTATTAATGCAACCTTCCAATCGATCTTCGCATTGGTCTTCACCACACCCTTCTCTCCTGAGCCTGCCGAAGGATGGAGAAGGGCCGGGGATGAGGTAATTATCTGGCGGGCATTGCTTCCGGCCCCGCTGGCAAAAATGGCAATAGACACAGGACCGCTGTTTTTTCTGCCAATCATCTTTCTTCCTATTTTAAGAATATACTTTCTGAAGAAGGCAAACTGGCCAAGAGGGATGCTTATTACCAAAACACAGAGTGGCCAAAGCAGGGTTACCAGTAGTATATAGAGGACAAGCCAGGCAACCCCTTTTTCCAAACCGGTAAGTAAAAGAAGTTTTCTTCCGGCCCACCCACAAAGGCTGCCGCCCAGTGCAAACGTAGTTATGATAAGCAACAGGTTGATGCCATTAACCTTCCACCGGGCTTTCAGTTTTTCAAACATGGCGCAAAAGTGGATCAAAAATTTGTGAATCGGCACCGAAAAAAGAAAAAAATGATGCTTTATAAAGGGTTTACAAATACATGACAAACACGTTTGACCAATAGGCACAATCGGCTGAAAACCACGCCAGATAAGGTAAAAAAAATTTTAACAATGTTGATATATTGTCAGCATCCTGCCTTATTTTTGCAGCCGAACCAGG
>DAOQRQ010000195.1:0-6097 GCA_035355815.1 Ferruginibacter sp.
GAACGGAGTCTAATTATTTAAAGAGTCTTTTAATTCCGGTTTCTTTTTTTCTTTGGGCAGAATTGCTTCTGTTTTGATCGTTATTCTTTTATCGCCGCTGTCTTTAACAGGCCGGCCTTTCTTCAGGTCTTCCTTGTCCTGTTTGATCTGTTCCAGCGCATCCTGTTCATCGGTGGCATCCATCTCCATGGTATCTCTCAGCAGCTTGATATATCCTTTAGCAACAAGGTAAGCCGTATCTTTTGCATGCGTTAATGAATCCCTTGTTTTAATAGCGGCATAAATACGGGAAGGTATCAGGTTCAGGTTGGTGAACTTGTCAACGATCGCTTTCCGGCTGGCCGCAATGGTATCGTTAAGGTATTTCTCGATCATCAGTCCAACTATAGGTGCCGCATAGGTACCGCCAAACCGTCCGCTGTTCTCCACCACACACATAATGGCGATCTTCGGATTATCCCTGGGTGCAAAGCCGCAGAAGAAAGCATGGTTGGGTTGTTTTACTCCCCTGAAATAATTTTCCACCGTTCCGGTTTTACCACAAATAGTAATACCTGCAACCCTTGCTCCTGCTCCCGTTCCTCCATCCACCACCGCCTGCATACCATCATGCACTACTTCAAAGACACTGTCGGGTATATCCAGTGCACTATGCTTTTCTTTAAATTTCGATAACATGTCGAAGCTATCGCCGCCTTCCATAGAATCAACCAGGTGCGGAATTTTATACCAGCCTTTGTTGGCGATATAGGCCATTTCATTGGCCACCTGTATCGGTGTTACATCCACTTCGCCCTGGCCGATACTTACCGAACGGAAATTGCAATAGTTCCAGGAACCATGTCCATACACTTTATCAAAATAGGCCGGTGTGGGTATATGCCCCGGTTTTTCCCAGGGAACATCAATACCTAATTTATGCCCCAGGCCAAAGGCCGACATGTATTGATCCCATTTAGCAAGACTGCTGTCCTGGCTTGGATATTTGGGATTGGTGATCACCCGCTGCATCACCGTAGCAAAATAGGTATTGTCGGAAATACGGATGGCATTACGGAGGTCAAAAGTTCCTACATCCAGGCACTTCATCGGCTTGCCGCCACCACAACCATAAAACGCACCGCCACAGGAAACCCGGAAATCGGTATTGATCACTCCTTCGTGCAAACCAACCAGGGCCTGCAATGTTTTAAAAGTTGATCCCGGGGAATACGTTGCACTCACTGAGCGGTTAAACAAAGGCAATGCAGGACTAAGCAACAACTCTGCATAGTGTTTTCTTCTTTCTGCTCCGGTCAATAATTTGGGTTTGTAGGTAGGACTGCTCACCATACATATGATACCCCCTGTTTTAGGATCAACCGCCACAATAGAACCGAGTTTGTTCTCCATTAATTTTTCGCCCAGTTCCTGCAGTTCAATATCAATGGAGGTATACATGTTTTGACCGGCAACGGCAGCCGTATCAAATTTTCCATTCTCTAAACGATCGGTAAGCCGGTTGAATTTATCCCGTTTCCAGAATTCAATACCCCGTTGGCCCATCAGCACTTTTTCATAGGTACGTTCCAGGCCTGCCTTACCGATATAATCACCCATTACGTATCCCTGGTATTTCGGGTTCTTTAAAATATTGGAATCCACTTCACCCAGGTAACCAAAGATATTTCCGCCGGCTTCGTAGGGGTAATCCCTTACCGAACGTTCCTGCAGGTAATAACCCGGGGCCAGCTTATACATATTCTCATTGAGCTTGGCCATTTTTTCATTGCTGAGCAGGGGTTCAAAGATGGAGGCCCGGTATGATTTGTTCTTAATGATGGCGGTGATGATCCTTCGGTGAAATTCCGCCGTATCAATACCAAGGATATTGCAAAGCGTCATGGTATCGGTGCCTTTGATCTTACCCGGCGTTACCATCAGGTCGTAGATAACGGTGTTGCGTAAGATGGCCCTTCCCTTCCGGTCAAATACAATTCCCCTGTCGGGATAGATCACTTTACGAAAGGTACCCTGGTCGTCGGCCTGTATGCGGTACTTGGTGGAGAACAACTGCAGGTTCATCAACTGCAGGAGAATGACGACAAACATGCCGATGAACACCAGCATGATCACATTCTTTCTTGATTGATTAAATACGGACAATTCTGTTTATGTTTTAACGATCGGTTTCTTTATGGTTTCCTGCATGGTTGTTATGCCGTATTGGTGCGGAACGACTGTTTACGGGAGAACAACAATTCGGTTATCAGTATCAACAGCAAACTTACGGCAGTTGACAAGAGTGTTTTTAAAATAAAATACCAGACATTTCCAAACTGCCATGCTTCCAGCAAGAACAGCCAGCCGTGATGGATGAGCGTAAGCACGCCGATGAAAATGAAATAAGGAAGAAACCCGCCCATGCTTTTAAAAGAAGGTTCTTCATAGTTGGTATCGGCTCCCTCCTGCGGAATAAGCAGGTTTACCAAAAAGGGGCGGATGTATGCAATAAGCACGCAGGCCGCTGTATGAAAACCCGGGTGATGACGGAAACTGTCTAAAGTGAATCCCAAAGCAAAAGCCACCAGCATCTGCCAGCTGCGCTTCATGCGGAAGGGCATCCATAAAATGAACAGGAAATACAGGTAAGGCGTTACCATCTGGTGCAGGTGTATCTTATCCAGTACATATACCTGAACCAGGATGAGGAGTGCAAAGCGGAGAATATTTTTAACCAGTGTGTTCATGGCGGGTTACTGGTCCTTCTTTTTTATGTTATCTAAAATAGCCTTGATGCTTTCTGCCTGTTTGTTCTCTATTATATATACATACTCCAGGTTATAGAAATTGGCGGCCGACCTGAATTTTATCAAAAAATTACTGCTGCCCTTGTCGGGAACGGCTTCTTCCACCCGGCCGATCAACATTCCTATGGGAATACTGGTGCTGAAGCCGCTGGAAATAATGGTATCGCCTTTAGCCACTTTGGCTCCCTTGGGTATACCGGTAAGCGAGATGATATTGGGTGTTTTTCCATCCCAGTTAAGTGTTCCTGTTTCTCCGCCTTTTAATAATTTACCGCTGATACGACTGTCTTTATGCAAGAGACTCATCACAACTGAGTAGTCTTTACTTACATCGGTGATCACACCCACCACACCGCTGTTGGGATCAATGACTCCCATCCCGATCTTTACGTGTTGTGCGGTACCCCGGCTCAGTACCAGGAAATTGTTTTGCGCCGCCACCGAATTGTATACCACTTTAGCCGGGTAATAATTATACTTGCGGTAGCCTTCCACCGAATCTATCTTCAGCGAATCAATGAATGTGTGGGTTGTACTGTCGGGCAGTTCAAAATCCGCTTTCAGTTTATTATATAATGTTGCATTGGCCTTTACCAGCGAATCGTTGGTTCGCTTAAGCTGAAAATAATATTCCACCCGGTTGAACTGCTGGTTTATTTTGCCGGTAACCTGGTTGCTGACGCCGCTGAAAATGGCATTGTGGTAACGGCTGTAATGAACAATCAAATAAATGCTGAATCCCTGCAGGCATAGAAATAAGAGAAGATTAAAATAGCGGCGGATGAAAAGGAAGATATTACGCACAGTCCAGGTTTATAAAGTATATGAAGTAAATAAGTATTTATGCAAATAAGTTTGAGAACAACCGGACATGACTTTACTTTATTTACTCCTTTACTTTACATACCCTATTTACTTACGGAAATTATCTCATCACAAACGGGTACCTGTCGTAATGCTTCAAGGCAATGCCTGTACCTCTTACTACACTCTTCAACGGATCATCGGCCACATGAACCGGCAGTTTGATCTTTGCATTCAGCCTTTTATCCAGTCCTCTCAGCAAAGCCCCGCCGCCCGTGATATACAGGCCCCTGCGGTAAATATCCGATGCCAGTTCGGGCGGTGTTGTTTCCAGCGCTTTTAAAATAGCTTCTTCTATTTTGAAAATACTCTTATCCAGTGCTTCGGCCACTTCCTGGTAACTGACCATCACCTGTTTTGGAATACCGGTAACCAGGTCACGGCCATTCACCGGGATATCATCCGGCGGATTTTCTAAATCTTTCATGGCAGCGCCAACCTGTATCTTGATCTGTTCTGCGGTACGTTCACCGATCAGCAAACTATGATAACGGCGAAGCGCTTCCATGATATCGGCCGTAAATTCATCACCCGCAATACGTATGCTTTGATCGCACACGATACCTGCCAGTGCAATTACCGTGATACCCGTGGTACCGCCACCAATATCGATGATCATGTTTCCAACCGGTTCTTCCACATCGATACCGATACCCAGGGCAGCAGCCATGGGTTCGTGAATTAAATAAACTTCTTTTGCACCGGCCTGTTCGGCACTGTCTCTTACCGCACGTTTTTCTACTTCGGTGATGCTGCTGGGAATGCAGATCATCATACGCCAGCTGGGGGCAAATAATGGTTTTTTGGGATAGATCAGTTTTATCATTTCCCGGATCATCAGTTCGGCGGCGTTAAAGTCGGCGATAACCCCGTCTTTCAATGGCCGCACTGTGCGGATGCTTTCATGGGTCTTCTCATGCATCATCAGGGCTTTTTTTCCCACCGCCAGAATGTTCTTGGGATTATTGCGGTCGAGCGCAACAATAGAGGGCTCATTTACCACGATCTCGTCGTTATGAATTATGAGGGTATTGGCGGTTCCCAGGTCGATCGCAATCTCCTGGGTAAAAAAGTTAAAAAGGCCCATATTGTAGTGTGTGAAAAAGGATTTTAATCAATGGAGGCAAAGTTGGTGGAAAATATTTGAAATAACAATTGGAAACCCTTTATTTTTCAACATTTACAAGAAAGTTGTGAATTGGAGGGTAAGTAAAAAACGCAGGCAAAGAAAAGTTATTGAGTAAACTGAAATAAAAATTTTACCAATTATTGTTCCGCTGTTTTGAATTCATAGCCTATGTCGGAACGGAAGTACATGTCTTCAAAAAAAAGTTGCTCCATCATGTAGTTCGATTGTTCGGCGGCTTCGGTGATATTGGCTCCAAAAGAAGTAACCGTTAATACCCGGCCACCGTTTGTAAGTATCTTTTCACCTTCTTTTTTTGCCCCGGCAAGAAAGATCATGGTATCGTCGATGGAAGTATCTTCCAGCCCGCTGATCTCTTTGCCTTTCTGGTAATCGCCGGGATAGCCGCCGCTTACTGCCACCACGGTTGCGGCAGAACGGTCGTCGATCTCCAGCTTTACCTGCTGAAGCTTTTTTTCGGAAGTGGCGATCAGTATTTCCACCAGGTCGTTCTTGATCCTGGGTATCACCACTTCGGTTTCCGGGTCGCCCAGGCGGCAGTTATACTCGATCACTTTTGGATCGCCGTTGTCGTTCATCAGCCCAAGGAAAATAAACCCTTTATACTCCAGCTTGTCTTTCTTTAACCCGGCAATGGTGGGTTCAATGATCTGCTTCTTTACTTTTTCCAGGAAGGCATCGTCTACAAAAGGCAGCGGACTAACCGCTCCCATACCCCCGGTGTTAAGCCCGGTATCGCCGGCGCCCACCCGTTTGTAGTCTTTTGCCTCTGGCAACAGGATATAATGTTCGCCATCGGTCAATACAAACATACTTAGCTCAATGCCCTTTAAGAATTCTTCTATCACCACCCGTTTGCCTGCTTCGCCAAATTTTGCCCGGTGCAGCATCAGTTCAAATTCCGACATGGCTTCCAGGTGATGCTGGCATATGAGAACGCCTTTGCCGGCCGCCAGCCCATCGGCTTTTAACACAATGGGCAATGCGTGGGCTTTGATGTAGTTCACACCCTCCATATAATTATCTGTACTGAATTCGGCATACGCGGCCGTGGGTATTCCGTGCCTGCTCATGAATGCTTTTGCAAAAGCCTTGCTTCCTTCTAACTGGGCGGCTTCTTTGGATGGACCTATGAGTTTTATCTTATCCAGGCCGGGCTTGCTTTTAAAATAATCATAGATACCGTTTACCAATGGTTCTTCGGGGCCTACCAAAACCATTTCGATGTCATGCTCGGTGCAGGCCGCTGCCATAGGTTCAAAGTCGGAAACGCCAATGGGCAGGTTGGTGCCGCATA
>DAOQRQ010000196.1:0-6082 GCA_035355815.1 Ferruginibacter sp.
TGCCGGGTTACCGATACGAAAGGAGTTCCGCAGAAGGACCTACTGGTGTACGTATACCAGGCCTCAGATAAAGGCTGGTACTCAGATACCGGCGCCCATATCCTGGTAAATTCAGGAGATGTTAATTATGCCCGTTTGTTCGGGTATTTGAAAACGGATGACAAAGGTGAAATTGTTATTGAAACGATCAGGCCAAAGGGATATCCACGATCCGACCTCCCTGCCCATATCCATATACATTTCTGGTCGGCAGCCGCAAGGCCCTTGCGTGGCCCCGGTGAATTATTATTCGATGATGACCCGAGATTGACCCCCGAACGAAAAAGCAGGTCGCTTGAAGAAGGTTATTTGATCTCAAAAAATACAGGCACAGAACAAAAGCCTGTGTACGAATACAAAATAACAACAGAATAAGAATCAGCTATTTTTTCAACAACTGCATCTGTCCCATATGATAGGCATCGTGCTGCAGGCATCCCATAATGAGATCGTAATAGGTTTGCTCTTTTTTAGGGGAAGGTTTATACAGGTTGTCTTCATTAAAGTGGTGAATGGCATTACGGAGTAAATGATAAGCTGCTTCAAAATCATGTAAGGTCTGTCTCCAGTTTGCTTCATTCAGTTCAGCGGGTAATGAAAAATCCTTAAAGGGTGGTGGGTTATCGCTGCCGGTGAGCCGGTTAACCACGGTGGTTCTCCAATACACAAGATGGGATACAAGCATCCAGATGCTGTTACCATCCTTGCTGATCGTTCTGGCGGCTTTCTCCGCATCTATCCCATGCAGCACTTCTTTAAAATTAAGCCCTATCCAGCAATCGCCGTGCTGCAGGTCGGCAAATAGTTTTAGTATGCGGTTTATCTCATTAGCCATATTTTTGTATTTAAACCGCAAAGACGCTAAGGCGCAAAACTGCAACTTTAGCGTGGCGGGAAAAACAATAGACTAAATTAATAAAAAAAGTATACCCTCAGCGTCTTTGCGTCTCTGCGGTAAAAGAAATTATTATGAACATAGAATTCAATAAGAATGAAGATGCGATGAAATTAGCCTGGAGCCTTGCCAAACAACGCCTGGAAAAGATATATGAGGGCGGTGGAAAGAAATCGGCTGCCAGGCAAAAAGAACGGAATAAACTCACGGCCCGGGAACGGATCGCTTACCTGTGTGACGATAACAGCGCTTTTGTAGAGATCGGCGCTTTTGCCGGTTACGATATGTACCCCGATGAAGGTGGTTGCCCGGCGGGCGGAACCGTAAGCGGTATTGGTTATGTCAGCGGCAGGCAGTGTGTTATTGTTGCCAATGATCAAACCGTAAAAGCCGGGGCCTGGTTCCCGATCACCGGTAAAAAAAATCTGCGTATGCAGGAGATCGCTATGGAGAACAACCTGCCGATCATTTACCTGGTTGACAGTGCCGGCGTATTCCTGCCCATGCAGGATGAGATATTTCCTGACAAAGAACATTTCGGCCGCATCTTCCGCAACAATGCAAAGATGAGCGCCATGGGTATTACACAAATTGCGGCTGTTATGGGCGCCTGTGTGGCCGGCGGCGCTTACCTGCCAATCATGAGTGATGAAACATTGATGGTGGAAGGCAATGGCTCCATCTATTTAGCCGGGCCTTACCTGGTTAAAGCGGCAATAGGTGAAGACATCGACAGTGAAACCCTGGGCGGCGCCGAAACGCATAATGCCATCAGTGGTATTGCCGATTACAAATTCAAAACAGAAGAAGAATGCCTGGATAAAGTGAAAAAGATCATGAGCAAACTGGGGCATCCTAAAAAAGCGGGCTTCGACCGGGTAGCCGCCAAAGCGCCAGAAAAGAACAGCGGGGAGATATACGGCATCATGAGCGAAGGCAACAGCAAACCTTATGATGTTACGGATATCATCCATTGTATTGTGGATGCCGGAAGTTTTGATGCGTTCAAAGAAGATTATGGCAAGACGATCGTTTGCGGCTATGCCCGTGTAGATGGCTGGGCCGTAGGTATTGTAGCCAATCAACGCCTTATTGTAAAAAGTAAAAAAGGGGAAATGCAGCTGGGTGGTGTTATCTACAACGACAGCGCCGATAAAGCAGCCCGTTTCATCATGAACTGCAACCAGAAAAAGATACCGCTTGTTTTTTTACAGGATGTTACCGGCTTTATGGTGGGAAGCAGAAGTGAACACAGCGGCATTATAAAAGACGGGGCCAAACTGGTGAATGCGGTTTCTAATTCGGTGGTGCCCAAGATCACCATCATTACCGGTAACTCATATGGAGCCGGTAACTATGCCATGTGTGGCAAGGCATACGACCCCCGTTTCATCTATGCATGGCCTACCGCAAAGATCGCTGTAATGGGTGGCGAGCAGGCAGCCAAGACCATGCTGCAGATACAGGTAGCTACATTAAAAGCAAAAGGCAAAGAGATAACCCCGGAAGAAGAAAAAGAATTGTTGCAGCAACTGATCAACCGTTACGACTCACAAACAACTCCATATTATGCTTCCGCCAGGTTATGGGTGGATGCCATCATTGACCCGGGAGAGACAAGGAAACTGATATCCGAAGGAATTGCGGCAGCGGATCATAATCCCAATATCGCTGAGTTTAAAACGGGGGTATTCCAGGTTTGAGGCTTGAAGTTTATGGTTTGAGGTTATACGACACCCCAACTTTTTTAAACGACTTCAACGTTTTAAACGATTCTAACGACTCAAAAGAATGGCTGAAATAAAGATTTACACCGATGGCTCTTCCCGTGGCAATCCCGGCCCCGGTGGCTTTGGGGTTATACTGATGTGGAATAATCACCGAAAGGAAATTTCAAAGGGCTTCCGGCTTACCACCAATAACCGGATGGAGTTACTGGCAGTTATCACCGGGCTGGAATCCATCACTAAAAAAGAATTACCGGTGGTTGTTTATTCCGACAGCCAGTATGTGGTAAAAGCTATTGAAGAAGGCTGGCTGAACAACTGGATAAGAACCAACTTTAAAGGAGGCAAAAAGAATAAGGACCTTTGGACAAGGTATTATCATCTATCCCGCAATATGAAAGTGAAATTGAGATGGGTGAAGGGCCATGCCGATAACCCGTTCAATAACCGTTGTGATGAACTGGCCACTGCCGCAGCCGACGGAGCCGGCCTTGCCGTAGATGAAGGATACGAAGAATCGCAAGCATAAAAAATCCGCCGGGTAAGGCGGATATATCTTCATTTTATTTTTACCGGTTTATCAGGCAATCACTTTGCTGCGGCTGCTACGGAATACCAATACATAGCTTCCGAACAGTATGGCACTGAATACGAGGTCCTGCACATATTTGATAAAAGGGATGCCGGCAGTCATACATTTTATATACCCGGCGAAACTGTTCTCGTAGGAATTGAATGTGTCAAACAAGAAGGTATTTGTATTGCTCAGGAAATAGAATAAAACAGAAGAGGCAAGTGAAAAGCCAACCACGCTGGGTATATTTATCTTCTTCATGGCAAAGCCCAATGCCGTTATGAAAAGTAATGCTGCATAATTACCCACTTGTTCCAACCCATAAAATCCCTGGGTGCTAGTAAAAAATTCCAGGATCAGGTCTGAAGCAAACATTGCCAGCAGCGGCATGGCAAAAGAAAGTTTTTTATCTGTTATCACTACCCCGCTGAACAGTGCGATCGCAATGATCGGGCTATACGTGTGCGGATAAGTCACCACTTTTAAACCGGCAGCGAAAATGATCAATACGGCAGCAATCAGTAAGTTCAGTTTATTTTGTTTCATACCTTTCTGGAAGATTTTCACAAAAATAAGCAATAATCTTTTTCCCGGAGGCATTTAACCGGTGCAATTATCCTCAACCTGTTAATTAGTCAAATCAATAACTTTGGGCATGGCGCAGCATAACAAAACGGGTAACCTGGGAGAAGCCATGGCGGCAGATCACCTTACTGGCAAAGGATTCAGCATACTGCATCAGAACTGGCGCCACGCTCATTGGGAAGTGGATATCATCGCCAGCAAAACCGATGTGCTGCATTTCATAGAAGTGAAGACCCGCAGAACCAAAAAATTTGGCCATCCAGAAGAAGCGGTTTCCAAAAAGAAGATCCAGAACCTCATCAATGCTTCGGAAGAATACCTGTACCAGCAACCCCAGTGGAAAAGGATACAATTTGATATACTCGCCATTACAATGCTAAAAGGGGCACCCGTCGAATATTTTTTAATTGAAGATGTGTACCTGTAATTTACCATTTACTATTTACCATTAACCATGGAGCACTGCTATCAATCTAAAAGTGCCGATGGTAAATAGTAAATGGTAAACAATCAATAACGGACTATAAAACCCTGTTGAGGCTTTCCTCCATCTTCTCCACCAGCTTATAGGTAGCCGGACAATACTCAATATTCTGTTTATGCACGTGCATATAATCCACCATCTTGCTTTTTGGTAAATGCGGGAACCCGGCACAATCGGCTGGCCTGATCTCATAAATAGAGCATTTATTGTCTCTAAGATTCAGGAACTGGCAGGGCTCTGTTTTATTAAGCACATCTCCGGAACGGTCGCGGCGAAGCCATTGTTTGGTGAACTCCCTGGGCGTTTGTCCAAAGTGTTTGGAGATACGGACAATATCTGTCCGGGTAAAGGTAGGACTCATCGTTTTACAGCAATTGGCACAGGTAAGGCAATCCACTTCTTTCCAAACTTCCGGCTCCAATGACCGGGTAAGTGTATCCAATCCCTTCGGCGGGTTCTTTTCGATCTTTGTAAGAAATGTTCTTAATCTCTTTTTATTGAAACGCACTTTTTGCCTGAACGAACGAAGGTTAACTGCCTGCATATTGTAGATTGATGACTATTGACGAAATTTAGGCTGCGAAAATAGTGTATATTGACTTTAATGAGCAATCTTAATTTTAAAACCGCCTCACCGCATGTGGGAACCCTATAAAAAAGGATTCAAGGCCTGGCTCCAGTTAGAAAAATCACTCGCCGATAATTCGGTGGAGGCCTACCTGCGTGATATTGATAAACTCACCGATTACCTGCAGGCCATACAAAAAATGGTAAAGCCTGATGAGCTTAAACTAAAGGACCTGGAAGAATTTGTGCAATGGATTGCCGGCCTGGGCATGACCGTTGCTTCGCAATCGAGGATCATTTCCGGACTGCGCAGTTTTTATAATTACTGCAGCATGGAACAGATCATTACGGCAAACCCAACGGTTTTGTT
This sequence comes from Ferruginibacter sp., assembly GCA_035355815.1. GTDB lineage: Bacteria > Bacteroidota > Bacteroidia > Chitinophagales > Chitinophagaceae > Ferruginibacter. The sequence continues at coordinate 5,242 of DAOQRQ010000196.1, forward strand.
GGAAGCGCCAAAACAGAAAAGACTGCTGCCAGATACCTTAAGCTTTGAGGAGATCGAAAGCATCATTGCACAGATAGACCTGAGCAAACCCGAGGGCGGCCGCAATAAAGCCATACTGGAAACACTATACAGTTGCGGACTAAGGGTAAGCGAACTGGTGAACCTGCGTATCAGTTGTTTGTTCATGGATATAGGTTTTATCCGGGTGACCGGCAAAGGCGATAAAGAAAGACTGGTACCCATCGGCAGCGAGGCCATCAAATACATCAATATTTACCGGAACGATATACGGGTGCATATCAGCATAAAACCGGGGCAGGAGGATTTTTTATTTTTAAACCGCAGGGGCAGTAAACTAACCCGGGTGATGATCTTTATTATGCTGAAGGAACTGGCAATTTATTCTCAAGAACATCATGGGGGACAGATGCTACACATTTCCATTATATAACAGGGATATATGATCAGTCACATGCCCATCAAGAACAAGGCGGGTTCACTTTATTTAAAGATGATTTTCTTACTGTAACTAATAATATATTTTCTAATAGTGGACTTAATTTATTAACAAACTGTCATAATGTTTTACGATTTATGGATGGTGTGACAGAAATTCCACAAAATTATGGCACAGCTACAATGACTTATGATATCGTGGATAATACTGGTCACGTTACTGCAACATCAAATTTGAAGGGTGTTATCACTAATAGCGATGTTACTGCATGGTCACGTTTTGTTAATTTTGAAAATGGTATTTTAGAAGTTACTGATACATATAGCACAACTGGTGGAGTTACTGCAATATTTCAAGTTAACACTCCAACTTTACCGACAATTA
>DAOQRQ010000197.1:0-6039 GCA_035355815.1 Ferruginibacter sp.
CAGCAGTCCCGACTTTAGTAATACAACAGGCATCGACTGGTTTGTGGAAGGATTGGCCACCTATGCTTCCGGCCAATGCGACTCATTTAAGTTAGCAGAAGTTAAAAAAGCCGTGCTGGATAATAAGGTCCCCCAGTACCTGGATGATTTCTGGACAGGCAGGTTAAAATACGGCATCTCCGGCAGCCTGGTTATGTACATCGATAAAACCTACGGCAGGGCAACACTGAAAAGGTTATTGCCGCTGACTAAAAAAACGGAGATCCTGTCCGTACTGAATATCACCGAAGCCGTATTGATCAGCGACTGGAAGATTTATATGCAGAGAATGTAGCGCTGCAAAAAATTTGTTTCTTCTCCCTTCTTTACGCAAATTGCCTTAAAATAAACAGATCCGTTACTGTTATGACCAATACCATTATCATACGATCGATACTTGTTCTGCTGCTGGCATTCAATTGCAGCCTTGCCCTGGCCCAGAAGTCGGATGTGGGCAACTGGTTCATCTACTTCGGCAACCAGGCCATCAACAAAAAATGGAACTGGTGGAATGAGGTGCAGTACCGCAATTTTAATTTTGCCGGCGACCTGCAGCAGATGCTGGTACGTACAGGCATCGGGTATAACCTCACCGAGAACAACAACAATATCCTGCTCGGCTATGGCTTCATTCATTCGCAGCGTTACCTGCCCGGCAGCAATGATAAAACCAGCAGCAATGAGCATCGTATTTACCAGCAGTTCATCACCCGGCAGCATTACGGAAGGGTATTCATTCAGCACCGGTACCGGGCCGAGGAACGTTTTTTACCCGGCGACTTCCAGTTCAGGCTGCGCTATTTTCTTTCCGCCAACATTCCGCTCAATCATAAAACCATGAGCAAAAACACGGTTTATCTTTCTGCGTATAATGAAGTATTTTTAAATGCCCAATCGCCGGTATTTGACCGTAACCGGTTGTATGGCGCTGTTGGTTATGTGATCAATAAGCATTTCAGAACAGAACTTGGATTTATGGCGCAAACATTGGAGAATACAAACCGGAATCAATTTCAGCTTGTATTTTTCAATAACCTTCCACTCACAAAAAACAAATAGCTATGGCACAAGCGAAGGCAAAAACAACAGAAACAAAGGCCAGCGTGACCGCCTTTATAAAAAAAGCGGATAAAGCTAAGCAGGAAGACAGTCTTGAACTGCTGAAGATATTTGAAAAAGCATCGGGCTTTGAGCCCAGGATGTGGGGACCCAGCATCATTGGCTTTGGCAGCTATCATTTTAAATACGAAAGCGGCCGGGAAGGCGATGCACCCCTTTGCGGGTTTTCGCCCCGTAAGCAGGAGTTCTCCCTGTATCTTTCTTCCGGATTTGCAGAGCGGGAAGCGTTGCTGAAAAAATTCGGCAAACATAAATCGGCCAAGTCATGCATCTACATAAAAAAACTGGAAGATATTGATGTTGCTGTTTTAAAGAAGATGATCAGCCTTTCGGTAAAGCATACAAAAAGTAAATACGGGTAATATTTTACCGAATACTCACCTTGCTTCTTTCCTTACAAATACCCACCGGTGGGTAGTTCCCGCCTCCTGAATTTTTATACCTTAGTATCATGAAAAATCTCCGCATCATCGCCACCCTGCTGGCGCTGTTTTCCTGTCCAGTAATTTCAGTTGCGCAAACCACTGCCAGTGCACAGTCTTATTACGACCAGGGCATTAAACTTAAAGAGGAAAGCAAGGCAGCAGAAGCACTGGAAAAATTCAAAAAAGCCATTGCCATCAATCCCAAACATACCGATGCCCTGTACCAGGCCGGCTGGTGCCAGAACGATCTGAAGAATTACAGCAGTGCGCTCAGCTATCTTCGCCAGGCAAGGCAAACAGGCGTGGCTACTGCCAAACTGTATTTTGAAATGGGCTATGCATTTGAAAAATTACCGAACACCGATTCGGCCAACTGGTATTATTATAAATGCCTGGAGCTGAGCCCCACCTATTCGCTGGCATTTAAACAACTTGGTACCATCGCTTATAATAAGGAAGATTACAGCACCACCCTGGCTAATTTTAAAAAGTATGAGGAAAATGCAAAGAGTGAGATCAAGGATTACCTGTATTGGTACCGCAAGGGATTTGTTCATAATGCCATTAAAGAATACAGCAACGCCAAAGAAGCCTTGCTGAAATCGGTGGCTGTAAAACAGGATTATCCCAACACCTATCTTGAACTTGGCTTTGCCTGCAGCAGGTTAAAGCAGGATGATGAAGCCATTGGCTACTATAAATCAGCCATTGCCCTCGACCCCAAAAGCCATGTGGCTTACAACGGTATTGGTGAAGTGTACCGGGATAATAAAAAGAACCTGGATGAAGCCATGACCTGGTACCGGAAGGCGCTTGAACAGAATCCAACGGAACGAAAAGCCTGCTTTGGTATGGGCTATTGCCTCAACTCCAAAGAAAGATTCAGCGAAGCGATCAATTACCTGAAAACGGCCATTGAAAAAGAACCCACTTATACAGCTGCTTATGTGGAACTGGGGTATGCCTATTACAAAACCGGTAAAGACCAGGATGCAGAAACAAGTTTTAGTAAGGCCCTTGAACTTAATCCAAAGAATGAGAATGCCCGTTATTATGCCTGCCTGATGTACATTAAACAAAAGAACAAAGCAAAGGCACAGAAGATGGTGGATGAATTAAAAGCGCTTTCTTCCAGGCATGTAGCTACCCTGCAGCCAAAAGTGGATTCGCTGTAACCGGCACAACGGTATTAAATTTTCATCAATGCCTGTTTAATTTTATAAACGGTTCTCATGGCTATATTAATTTCTGTACTTTAGGCAAAATCTCCATTTATAATTAATAAAACAGAAAGTATGGCTACTGCAAATGTCTATCTTACCTTCAATGGTAATTGCGAAGATGCATTTAATTTTTACCGCTCCGTGCTTGGTGGCGAATTTATTTACATGGGCAGATTTAAAGACATGCCCCCGTCGGAGGGGTCCAAACCAATGCCCGCCGAAGACCTGGAAAAGATCATGCATGTTTCATTACCGGTGAGTAAAGAAACCATGCTGATGGGCAGCGATACGGGTGGCGAATGGGCTGCCAGTTTCATCCAGGGAAATAATTTTTCCATCTCTTTAAAGGTAGACAGTATTGAAGAGGCAGACCGCCTGTTCAATGGTCTCTCCAATGGCGGCGCTGTTATCATGCCCATGAACAAAACCTTCTGGGGTGATTATTTTGGGATGTTCGCCGATAAATTTGGCGTGAGCTGGATGATCAGTTTCAACGAAGCACAAAATCAATAGGCTAAACCGGTTTTTGAAAGGCATCATACCCTGCCGCTGCAGGCATGATGCCTTTATATTTTTTGTACTTTCATAAAAAAGAAACAATATGGGGAAACTGATCTATTTCATGCACACATCGCTGGATGGTTTTGTGGCCGATACAAACGGGGGAATGCACTGGATACATATTGACGATGAATTGTTCGACTACGTTGGCAGCCGGGTGGCAACAACCGATACCGCCCTTTATGGCCGGGTTACTTTTGAAATGATGGAAGCCTACTGGCCTACCGCCGCCGAAAAGCCCGCCGCTACCAAACACGATATCGATCATTCACGCTGGTATGCAAAAGCAAAGAAGGTTGTATTGTCCAGATCGTGGCAAGGCAAAGAACTTCCCAATACGCAGATCATCGGCAATAACCTGGCAGACGAGATCAGTAAACTGAAAGCAAGTACACAAAACGATATCCTGCTTTTCGGCAGCCCTTCAGCCGGTCATTCTTTACTCGCCGAAGGTTTGATAGACGGGTACTGGCTTTTTGTAAATCCCATCCTGCTGGGCAGGGGCATTCCGCTGTTTAAAAATATCAGTGACATAACAAAACTCAAACTCATTTCAACCAGGGTATTTACATCGGGAGTTGTCAGTCTTAGTTATGAAAAAGAATAAGAACCCCTGCCCGGAATATTTTAACAAGGCTGTGGAAATAATAAGCCGGTTGCGCCGTTCATTCTTCATGAAAAAAACGCTTACGATCTTCCTGCTGTTCCTTACCAGTTTTTTATTTGCACAAAATTCAGTCACACCCAATCAATTCGATAGATTCATCAATGCCCCTTCTATTGAATGGGCTGCTTACATAAATTATAAAGCCAGATTTGAGAAAGATAGTTTCAATAAGAGAATTATTTACAGGCTTATAAAAAAAGAGATAGCGGCCGCATTTCCCATTTATTTTGGCAGTGACGATCCGGATCAGCTAAAATATCTGTCTAAAGAAGAAATCGACAGCATGGTATTGTACCTGGTTCCTATTATTGATTCTGCCGGGAATGCTTCGGAATACAATAGGGAAGATTCCAGGCAACATGTCTATATCGATTCACTGATCTATACAGACATCATCCAGATCCTGTATATCGAAGATGGCAAATTGCAAAGCTATATACCTTGGATAGCTCCTATGAAGCCTGTTATAACGTCAATGGGAACCTACCTGGGAGATGGAGACTATTTCAGTACTTGCTTTAATTTTAAGCACAATTACCGGCCAAAAAAGAAAAATAAGCCTGTCTATCTTTCTGAAACAAAACAAACCATCGACCTTGATTCTGCAGGCGTAATTACCCATGTCAAACAATTCTACAGTCGCACATTCGTTGAAGCGCTTTGGCCTTATATCCTGGAAGGGCGGTACACTGTTTTTACAGCCGGGGATAACAGAAAACTAAAAAAAGATGAGGTGGAATCTTATTTATTACTCGAATCGCAGTTTGAAACGGCTTCATGCAATGATTCTATAAAACCGCTCATTTCTCTTGTCCAGGCGCCTGTTAGTATAAAAGCATTTTCAGAAGTTCAGCTTATCCAGGATTGGTATTACGATCAAAAAAAGAACATCGTATTTTCCAGGATAAAAGAACTCTGCCTTCACAGAAAGAAATTGACCGCTGAAGGCGGGACCAAAGAGATTAAGCCCGTTTTAAAAATAGTTTTTAATTAAAATTCTTTCTACATTTACAGCCTCAATTGCTCCCCGGAATTGTTTTATTCTAACGCAGAGCCAACTCCACTCAGCATCATCCGTTAATCTAAAACAATTGTGCTATGTCAGTCAACAAGGAAATTAAAAAGGTTACCACCAATACATTACAGAAGATGAAGGCCTCCGGCGAAAAGATCTCCATGATCACGGCCTATGATTTTTCTTTTGCCCGGATCTTTGATGCGGCCGGTATCGACATCATATTGGTGGGCGACAGCGCCAGTAATGTAATGGCCGGTCATGAGACCACCCTCCCCATCACGCTCGACCAGATGATCTACCATGCCCAAAGCGTGGTCCGTGGCATCAACCGCTGCCTCGTAGTGGTGGATATGCCTTTTGGCTATTATCAATCCAACTCCGACATTGCCCTGGCTTCCGCCATTAAAATAATGAAGGAAACCGGTGGCCATTCGGTAAAATTGGAAGGCGGTGAAGAAGTGCTTGACTCGGTTAAAAAAATTGTAAGTGCCGGCATTCCCGTGATGGGCCACCTGGGATTAACGCCGCAGAGCATTTATAAATTCGGCACCTACAATGTACGGGCAAAGGAAACAGATGAAGCAGCCAAATTAAAACGAGACGCTTTGTTATTGCAGGAAGCGGGGGCCTTTGCCATTGTGCTGGAAAAAATTCCGGCGGCGCTTGCCAAAGAAGTGAGCGAAAGCATTCACATACCCACCATCGGCATTGGCGCCGGCGGGCATTGCGACGGCCAGGTGCTGGTAATGCACGATATGCTGGGCATCAATATCGAATTCAAACCAAGGTTCTTGCGGCAATACCTCAATATGTACGAACAGATAGACGGAGCCGTAAAGCAATACATCACCGATGTAAAGAGCCGGGATTTTCCCAATGAGAGTGAGCAGTATTGATACTGGGTACAAGACTCTTGATACTGGATACTGGTCACTGGATTAAGGGTTACATTATAAAAAACCCAGTATCTAGCATCCAGCATCCGTT
>DAOQRQ010000198.1:0-6034 GCA_035355815.1 Ferruginibacter sp.
GATGCCTGTCTTGCCAACGATACCAGTTGCCAGTAAGGTGGCCGGTACCCGTTTTCCTTTATGAATTTATCTGCCAATAGCTGTGTCTTATTTTTTATGCTTACATGCATAGCAACAAAAGTTTGGTTTTTCAGTGCCTGCACAGCGCTCATTCCTTCGGGTATCATTCCTTCTTTGCCAAAAATATTTTTAATAACGCAATATCCTTTTATCACCCGTACCACCGGAAGCTGCCATATATTGTACCCGATCTTTTCTCCGGCATTGGCTCTTTCCAGCAACACATCCATCACGGCATTATCAATATGGTCTTTAAACAAGGTCTCCGGGTCACGCCATTCGGCCACCACCGAAAATTGCGGGTCATACTCCAGGTCGGAAGGCATTTGTGTTATAAAATTTTCTACCCCAAATTCATGCAGCCAGTTAACCACCCCGGGCGATGAGATACTGGAGGGATACTTCCATACCGGTATGCCCGCTTTCTGATAAGCATAAGAACCCACTTCGGAGCAGAACATCTTAGAGGGATCACTGAAATCCATTTTGAAGTCGTAAGGGATATGACGCCTGGCAACTTCTTCATACACGGCCTTTGCAGCTTTATGCACCAGCATGGGGTCCTTCTGTACCTGCGGCAGGTTCCAGTTTGGTCTCATCACCATAAAGCGCAGTTTTTTATCATTTTCATATTGTGCAACAGATGCAACCGCCACTCCTTTTTCAATATGCGCTTCAATAAGAAAAGGCTGGTTTGTTTTCTCATCTACATATACCAGGGCTACGTGTGAAAAATTTCCCGGATAATCATTTCCCCTGGAGATCAATGCCGATACTTCGGCACCTCCCCTGGACACCAGCAGGTCGCCGCTGTGCACTTCTATTCCAAATATGCCGGTAACCGGTGTTACCGACCGTTCATTCTTTACCGGCATGGCTGCAGAAAATGACCGGCTGCCTGTTTGCAGCAATACTTCTTCCACCGCAGCCCGCATGCCATACAATAACATGTAGATGGTATTCCGGGTTGAGCCCTCATTCATCTTCCATTGCCCCGACTGAAGTTTTACCGTGTTACGAAACCGGGTATAGTAATCAATGAACCAGGGCAACTGGTTTTGGTGAACCGCTACCAGGGAAGCAAGGATAAAAAAATTATTTTCTGCAGATAACCAATTACTGTCTTGCGAAGATCTGCCTGGTTGTTGCAACAACATCAATCCATTTTCGGCAATGACCTTTTTTACAGCAATGATCGAATCCAGTTCGTTCCGTTGCATTTTCTTTGCCTGCAGAAATTGTTTTTCCATTTGCAGCCATTGTTCATCCCGGTTCCAGGAGAATGGTTCTTTAACAGCGCTGGTAACAATACCCTTATCAGCATCACCAGGGATCAACAGCAACAGGTAGATCAATACAAGTGCCGTGATGCTATACAGTATCTTTTTCCAAAATCTTTTCATCAAACTATATTAAAGCGAATTAAGTACGTTACGGATCTTATCGCAGGCGGTTTTAATTTCTTCTTTACTGATGGTTAAGGGCGGTGCAATGCGCAGGCAACTGGAGGCAAAGAGGAACCAATCGGTAAAAACAGATGCGCCTATAAGAGCATCGATGATCCCCTTATTCATTTCAAAACTGTCGAATTCTACTGCCATCATCAAACCACAGCTACGTATTGTTTTAATTTTGGGATGGGCAAGGCAAGAAATCAACAATTGCTCTTTTTCTTTAACCGAATCAACCAGTTTCTCATCAAGCAAAACAGTAAAAGCCGCCAGTCCTGCAGCACAGCAAACCGGGTGACCTCCAAATGTATTGATATGACCCAGTACGGGATCGTGTGTAAGTGAATCCATTATTTTCTTATCAGCAATAAAAGCCCCCAGTGGCATTCCGCCACCCAATGCTTTACCCAACAACAGGATATCGGGCACCACATCAAACTGTTCAAAGGCCCACAGGGTTCCGTTGCGGCCAAAGCCACACTGTATCTCATCCAGCACTAGCAAGGTTCCTGTTTGATCGCATTTTTTCCGCAGTGCTTTCAGCCAGTCGTTCTGAGGTGCTATTACCCCGGCTTCGGCCTGTACTGTTTCGGCGATCACACATGCTGTTTGTTCTGTAATATTTTCAAGATCGCTGAATGAATTATAGTTCAGTTGCAGAATACCAGGCAGCAATGGCCGGAATGCCTGTTGCCAGTATTCGCTGCCCATTACACTTAGTGCACCCTGTGTGCTGCCGTGGTAGGAGTTCTTAAAAGAAACGATCTGTGTGCGGTTGGAAAAACGTTTGGCCAGTTTCATCGCACCTTCGGTTGCTTCGCTGCCCGAAGCGGTGAAGAAAACCGAGTTGAGTGATGCCGGTAAATGATCCGTGAGTTTTTTTGCATACCGCACCTGCGGACTTTGCACCAGTTCGCCATACACCATAATGTGCAGGTAACGGTCTACCTGTTTTTTGATGGCATCAATTACTTTGGGATGGCGATGCCCCACATTACAAACGCTGATTCCCCCGATCAGGTCGATGTATTCTTTACCATCCGCATCATACAGCTTACAGCCTTCGGCCCGTACAATTTCCAGGCAAAGCGGCGCATCGGATGTTTGCCCCACATGGTTCAAAAAAAGCTGTCGGTTGGTCATCGGCACAATTATTACTGCAAAATAAAGACTTCTGCTGCTAATAAACGGAAGGACAAACTAAACCCCTGTAATTTCCGTTATGCTATCAAAGGAAATAATTAACTTTTCAGCGCCATTGTAAAGCCAGTTAGTTCGTAATTTGTACACGATGAAATTTCTTTTCTCCCTTCTTTGTTTTTTCACGTTCATTATCTCCACGCATGCGCAGGAAAAAGTACGTCCCAGGATAGGACTAACCCTCAGCGGCGGCGGTGCAAAAGGCCTGGCACATATCGGCATTTTAAAAGCCATTGACAGCGCCGGACTGAAAGTGGATTACATTACCGGTACCAGCATGGGAGGTATCCTTGGCGCCCTGTATGCCGTTGGGTACAGCGGCAATGAAATAGAAAAAATAGCCCGTGATATTGACTGGGACCAGTTATTCGGCAACCAGATATCCCTGCGAACCCTTTCGGTGGAAGAAAAGGAACAATACAGCCGCTTTGCTATTGAGCTGCCTTATGTGAACAACCGTATCAGTCTGCAAACCGGTGTTATCAAAGGCCAGGAACTGAACCTGAAATTCTCGGAACTGTTCTTTCATGTTTCGGATGTACGCAGCTTCAGTCATTTTAAAATACCTTTTAAATGTATGGCTACCGACCTGGAAACGGGTAACCTGGTGGTATTGGATACCGGCAACATTACCACGGCGCTTCGGGCAACCATGGCCATCCCTTCTGTTTTTGCGGCGGTGAATATTGGTGACAAAAGACTGGTAGACGGCGGTGTGGTACGAAACTTCCCGGTGAAGAATGTAAAAGAAATGGGCGCCGATATTGTGATAGGCAGTAACGTAAGCACAGGCCTTTCTGCCAAAGAAAAAATAACCAACCCCATTGATGTGATATTGCAGATGGCATTCTTTAAAGAAGCCGGCGATTTTAAAGAAGAGATACCACTGACAAACTATTACATCTACATGCCGCTGGAAAAATATAATATGGGCAGCTTTGGCAGCAGCGATATCATTTTAGATGAAGGCCTGGAGACCGGTCGTTCTTATTATCCCATTTTCAAAAAACTGGCCGACAGCATCAATGCCATTACCAGTACCGAAGTAAAAAAAGCGGATTCAATAAGCACACATACCGTTTTTATCACCGGCTATAAAGTGACCGGGCTGAAGAAGACAAGCGCCATCTTCCTGGCCCACCTGATGAATTTTGACGACAACCGTACATACACGGCTGCCCAGATAAATAAAAGCATCCGCCGGGCATACGGTTCCAGGTATTACAGCAACATAACCTATACGCTGGATCATACAAGCCCGGATACCGCATCCATCATTTTCAATGTGGAAGAAAACCCGGGTACGCATGTGAAAGCAGGCGTTTATTATACCCGGTTCCGGGGCATCAATGTAAACCTGAACTTAACTTCCCGTGACCTGTTCATTCCAAATTCTCGAAGCATGGTTTCTGTTTCTGTTGGAGAAAGCATACAACTGGAAGCGGAGCACCTGCAATACCTTGGGCGTATAAAGAATATCGCCTTTCAAACCGGGTTCCGGCTCGATAACCAGGAGATCAACTCGTACAGTAATTTTAAGGCGGATGGTTCGTATAAACAGAACTACTCGCAGTTATTTCTCAACTTCCAGAACAGCGGCAACAATAAAGTAGCGGCAGGCATCGGTTCGGCTTTTGAATACATTCATTTTGGCCCGGCCATAAGATCTGCTTCGGAAGTAAAAGGAAATTTCACCAACTTTAAAAGCTATGTCTATCTCAAATACAACAGCCTTAACCAGATATTCTATCCCACCCGGGGATTAAAAATGAATATGGAACTGGCCCATATGTACGACCAACGTTCCAGGATCACCCAGATGGAAAATGGTTTGCCCGTGCCCAATACCCTCAACTTCGACAACTACAGCCGCATCTGTTTCGACGGAACCATTTTTGCCGCACTGAATAAGAAATTCAATTTCTTCACGGGATTGCAGGTGGGCATCAACTTCACCAATAAAACAAACCAGCTTAACGATTTTCTTATTGGCGGTATCAACGGCATTTACCGCAACCAGGTGAGGTTTGCCGGACTGCAGGAAGCCACTCTTCATTCGCCCAGCGTTGCCGCTTTACAGGTGGGATTGCGCTATAATCCCATCAATAATATTTACCTGATCGGCCGGGTAAATGGTTTGGTAAAAGATTTTGCCATCAACACATCCGCCAGCACCGGGCTTACCGGTTATGCGCTCACTTTTGCATACCGCACACCCATCGGTCCGCTGGAATTAAGCGCTATGTACAGCGATCAGAGTAAGCAGTTTCAATCCTATGTTCTTTTCGGAATCACTTTTTAATAAAATCTGTTTTACTTTAGCAGGGTTCACTTTTAAACAAACGATCATGGCCGTAATTCTTCCGGTAAAAGGTATATTACCCACTTTTGGAAAAGACTGTTATATAGCTCCCAATGCCACTATTGTAGGCGATGTGGTAATGGGAGATAATTGCAGCACCTGGTTCAATGCAGTGATACGTGGTGATGTAAACAGTATACGTATGGGCAGCAAAGTGAACGTGCAGGATGGGGCCATTATTCACTGTACTTACCAGAAAACAGGCACCAGCATCGGAAATAATGTAAGTATCGGACACAATGCGATCGTACACGGGTGCGTTATAGAGGATAATGTACTGATAGGTATGGGCGCCATTGTGATGGACCATGCCGTTATAGGAAGCAACAGCATTATAGCTGCCGGAGCCGTGGTACTGGAAAATACCCGGGTAGAACCGGGAAGTATCTATGCCGGGGTGCCTGCCAAAAAGGTAAAAGACGTAAGTCCGGAACTTATCAGCGGCGAAATTGACCGGATAGCAAATAACTACGTGAAATACAGCGGATGGTTTAAAGACCCCCTCTAACTCCCGCTGAAAGGGGAGGATATGGAAAAGTGGATATTTAAGTCATTCTATAAATAGTTATCTTTAAAATATGAAAAAGATACTGTTACTTTTTATCTGTGCTTCTTTTATGCTGAATGGCTGCTTCATTAGCCGCATCTTCACCAAAAAAGAAAAAGTTGGCTGCCCCACCAACGGAAGAAATGTTGGCGCTGAAAAAATATTAGCAGGGGATGAAAAAGCAATTAAAGCAGAGAAGAAAGCAAAGTATAAGGGGAGAAAGAGTTTAAATCCAAACTAGAGGTAAGTATTCCGTACCTGTAGTAATGTTCCGGCGATCCAGTATTTTATCTTAAAAAAACCTATACCTCTATGTGCTACGAACTGAAAACCACCAATGGCTGCACCGAAGCCGTGATAGACGATAACTGCGGCATATCGAAATTTTATGCCATTGCCAATACACTGGCCAAA
>DAOQRQ010000199.1:0-6006 GCA_035355815.1 Ferruginibacter sp.
AAAACAGAAGGCTTACAGCCAGCAGGGGATAAAACAGAAAGTGGGAGAAGGAATACAATCCCAGTAAAAATTTGTGCGATGCTTTATAGAATTTACCGGTACTGTAATGCCTGGTCTTCTGCTTCACCCATTGTTTCCATGTCCGGGCAGGAGAACTCAGGGTAAAAGCTTCTTTATCTATGTTGATCTTTGTATTGTTCCTTGTTGCTGCTTTGTTGATGAACAGGTCGTCATCACCACTGGGAATATGGTTATGCGATGTAAATCCTTTGTTACGGAAGAAGATCGTTTTTTTATAGCTCAGGTTACGGCCAACACCCATATAGGGGTTGCCTGCGAGGGCATACGAAAGGTATTGAATGGCGGTATGAAATGTTTCCCAACGGATCAGCTTATTCAATATCCCTTTCTTTTTATGAAAGGCGCCGTAACCCAGCACAATTTCTGTGTTCTCGTCGTATGCTTCCTGCATCTTCTCTATCCAGAATTCGCTGGCGGGAACACAATCGGCATCGGTTAATAATACCACTTCATATTTAGCGGTCTTTATTCCCACACTTAAGGGAAATTTTTTACCCGGTATGAACTTGGCTTCCTGCTTCAGCAGAACCACATGGAGTTGTTTGTAGGTTTTCTGCAGTTCTTCCAGCAGGTACTTACTGTCGTCAAATGAATTATCATCCACCACGATCACTTCATGCGTGGTGCGGTATTGCTGAATCAACGCTCCCGGAAGATTTTTCACTAAATTTGCTGCTTCATCCCTGGCACAGATGATTACAGAGACAGGGTGTGTTTGCGACGTTGTTTTTGGTTTGGGCTTATACAGGGCCAGCCTCAGAAAAAAGTACAAGTAATAAAAAACCTGTACCAGGGTAATGACACAAAAAACATAAAAAAGCAGTTGCCAGGTTTGGGTAAAATTCATTCGGCAAAAATACGGAATGGCAGGAAGTAAAAATTCAAAATTCAAAACGATTAATGGCTGCGTTACAATTCGATCTTCAACATAATGATACTTTATCAAAAGCAAGAGCCGGGAAAATAACTACCGGTCATGGAGAGATACTGACCCCCATCTTTATGCCGGTAGGAACCGTTGGCAGCGTGAAGGCAGTAACGCAACAGCAACTTAAAGAAGAAGTAAAGGCGCAGATCATTTTAGGAAATACCTATCATCTTTTTTTACGCCCCGGGTTGGACATACTGGAAGCCGCAGGCGGTTTGCATAAATTCAACGGATGGGATAAGCCCATATTGACCGACAGCGGCGGGTACCAGGTTTTTTCGCTGGCCAATAACCGGAAACTGACAGAAGAGGGCGCTTTATTTCAAAATCATATTGATGGAAGTAAATACCAGTTCACCCCGGAGAACGTGATGGACATTCAACGGGTGATCGGCGGCGATATCATCATGGCTTTTGATGAATGTCCGCCGTATCCAAGCGAATATGCCTACGCCAAAAAAAGCATGGAACTTACACATCGCTGGCTGGATCGTTGCATCAGCCGTTTCAATTCCACACCGGATAAATACGGGTATACACAAAATCTCTTTCCAATTGTGCAGGGCAGTACGTATAAAGACCTGCGTACGTCGTCGTCAGAATTCATTGCTTCAAAGAATGCAACTGGAAATGCCATTGGCGGGTTGAGTGTTGGTGAGCCGGTGGAGATGATGTATGAATACACAGAACTCTGTTGCGGTATTTTACCAATCCAAAAACCCCGCTACCTGATGGGCGTTGGTACGCCCTGGAATATTTTAGAGTCCATTGCGCTGGGTGTAGACATGTTTGATTGCGTGATGCCCACCCGCAATGGCCGCAATGCGATGTTGTTTACCAGCAATGGGGTTATTAATATCGATAACAAAAAATGGGAAAAGGATCTTTCGCCCATTGATGAGGGTATTGGTTGTGAGATGAGCAGCTACTACAGTAAAGCTTATCTCCGCCATTTGATGAAAGCAAAAGAGATACTGGGGTTGACCATTGCCAGTGTTCATAACCTGGCCTTTTACCTTTGGCTGGTTGAGGAGGCCCGGGCGCATATCATTGCCGGAGATTTTTTAAGCTGGAAGAATGAAACAGTTGTACGGTTACAGCAGCGCCTGTAACCTGTTCACCAGCGATTAACAAAAAACCTGCGGAACGGCATAATAATTGAAAAAAGGAGAAAGTTATTTTTAATAATTATCTTTAAACCAACTTAAAATTATTTGTGCAATGAAGCAGAAATTGTTTTACTCTCTTTTGATCTTACTGATGCCGGTGATGGCTTTTTGCCAGGGCGGAAATGTTCAGAACTCCAACATACCCAAGGATGCTCCGGTTGATGTAAGGATGACCGATTTTAAGAATAACATTCTTCCCAACGAGATCGTTATTTTCCGCAGTATGGCAAACAGCAGGGAATACCAGGGACTGACGGATTCAACCGGTCGTTTTTCCATACGCCTTCCGGCAGGGAGCAAGTACGAAATATTCATCCTGGGTTTTAAAGATTCCACCAGCTATAATGTGCTCGACATTCCTGCCCTGACCGGCAATGCGTATTATAAAAATCCTTTTAAAATTGATATACAGTTCTTGCCGGCAAAAAGTTTTGTACTGGAGGATTGCAATTTTGAAACGGGTAAGGCTGAACTGCTGCCCGAAGCTTTTCCTGTTCTGGATGAATTGGTTTCTTACTTAGTTAGAAAAGACGATGAGCGGATCGAGATACAGGGTCATACTGATAATGTGGGTACAGCCAGGAGTAACCAGGTATTATCTGAGAACAGGGCCAATACGGTACGAAATTATCTTATCAGCAAGGGAATTGATCCGAACAGGCTTACAGCAAAAGGCTACGGCTTTACAGTACCCGTGGCCGATAACAAAACGGCCGAGGGCAGGGCACAAAACAGGAGAACCGAGGTTAAGATACTTGAATAATATATCCGGCTGAATTTGACCGCATAAAAAAATCCCTCCGCTAACAAACGGAGGGATTTGTATTTTGAAGAGGTTATGCTTACTCAGCTTTTGGGGCTTCTTCTGCTGAAGCGGCACCGGCAGCATCGCTGTCCATTTTCGCTTTCAGATCAGCCAGTACGCCAAGATCGCCTAATGTTGATTTCTCCACTTTGCTCTGCAGGTTCTTAACTGCCTTCTTGGTTACTTCAAATTCGGCTTTCTTTTCTTTCATCACTGCCTGCTTTTCTTCTTCGATCACCTGTTCCCACAAACGGGTATGGCTTAAAACGATGCGTTTGTCGTTGCGGTCAAATTCAATAACCATGAATTTTGCAATTTCATCAGCAACGATGCCTTTACCATCTTCTTTCATCAGGTGGCGTGCAGGAGCAAACCCTTCCAGTCCATACGGCAACTGAACAATGGCGCCTTTATCATCTTTACGGATAACGGTTCCTTCATGCTCACTTCCAACAGGGAAGGTTGTTTCCAGGGTATTCCATGGATCTTCTTCTATCTGCTTATGTCCTAACTGAAGTTTGCGGTTGTCTTTATCAATGTTCATGATAACCACTTCGATCTGGTTGCCAACCTTTGTGTATTCGTTGGGGTTGTTGAAGCGTTTCAGCCAGCTCAGGTCGCTGATGTGTATCATACCGCCAATGCCGGTTGATAATTCAACAAACACGCCATACGGAGTGATGTTCTTAACAACACCGGTGTGTTTGCTTCCTTCGGGGAAAGACACTTCGATATTGCTCCAGGGATCCTGGGTCATTTGCTTGATGGAGAGGCTCATCTTGCGGGTATCCTTATCAAGGGTAACCACTTTTGCTTCGTATTCATCACCCAGTTTGAAGAATTCTTTTGCATTGATAGGAGTATTGGCCCAGGTAATTTCACTTACGTGAACCAAACCTTCCACACCCGGCATGATCTCCAGGAATGCGCCGTAATCTTCAATATTCACCACTTTACCTTTTACAATCTCACCTTCTTTCAGGTTTTCTGTAAGGGTATCCCATGGATGAGGGGTCAGTTGTTTCAGGCCAAGGCTGATACGTTTCTTATCATCATCAAAATCCAGTACCACCACGTTAAGTTTCTGATCCATCTTCAATACTTCAGTAGGATGGTTTATACGTCCCCATGAAATATCGGTGATATAAAGTAAACCATCCAATCCGCCCAGATCGAGGAATGCACCAAAGTCAGTAATGTTCTTGATGGTTCCTTCCAGTACCTGGCCTTTTTCCAGTTTACCCATGATCTCGGCCCGTTGCGCTTCGATATCGCTTTCGATAAGTGCTTTGTGAGATACAACGGCATTCTTAATGGCTTCGTTGATCTTCACCACTTTAAATTCCATTGTTTTGCCAACAAACTGGTCGTAATCAGTAACCGGTTTAACGTCGATCTGAGATCCTGGTAAGAATGTTTCCATACCGAATACATCCACGATCAAACCGCCTTTTGTTTTGCTGGTAACCAAACCGGTAACAATTTCGCCGGTCTTGTGAACTTCCACAATCCGTTCCCATGCTCTTGTTGTACGGGCAGATTTACGGCTGAGGTTCAGGTTGCCGTCCCTGTCTTCTTTTTCCACTACCATTACTTCGATCACATCACCCACTTTTACACCGCCGGCGATGTCTCTGAATTCGTTCAGAGAAATAAGCCCGTCGCTTTTAAACCCGATGTTAACAACCGCATCGGTCTTGGTCAGTGATTCAATGGTAGCCATGATCATTTCACCATCATTGATCTGTTTGAAGGTGTTGTCGTAAACCGTGTCGTACTTTGCTTTTTCATCAGCAGAATAGCTGGTTACGTTTCTTTTGTCAACACTCCAGTCAAAATCGTCGTGAGCTGTAGCAACAGCTTCCACAGGCACGTTTGTTTTCGCAGCAGTTTCGATGGCTTCGCCACCGGCAACTTCCTGTGCATCTGCGTTTAATTGTTTAAAAATATTGAATGACATAAAATACCCGTGGTTTTTAAAACGGGAGGGCAAAGGTAGGTAAAAGAAGCCTGATTTGGAGGATATAAACAGCTCTTTTTCGGCCTGAAATGCCTTTACAGCCTCAATTCTTTCACAATTAGGCGGTTATTTCATAAAATCCCGGATCTCGTAGGTCAAACGGGTTATATCAACGGCTTCAATCGGGTGGGCCGTATCCGGAATTATGCATAACCGGGCGTTTGGCAGGGCACGGTAAACCTGCAGGGTTTCATCAAGGGTAACCATCTTATCCCGGTCGCCAAGCATCAGTTTTACGGGGATCCCGATAGAGGTATAATCCGGGCTTTTAAGAGGATTATTCTTACCCATTTCAATAAGCATATCAGCGGTCTTCTTTAGTACCTGCTTCCAGTTTTGCTGTTGATGTCTTTCTATCAGAGATTGTGCAAAGGCCGGTAATTTCTCTTCTATTTTTTGTGCATTGAGCATCCCGGTTTCTTTTTCTGCTATCGCTTCATCCCAATGAAATTTTGTTGCAAGGGTCGCCAGCCTGTTTATTTTCTCCGGAACCATTTTTGCCAGGTATATACCCACATAGCCTCCCATGCTGTACCCGAAAATGTTCATTGCTTCCACACCGGTTTGTTCCATATAATTAAGTACATCAGCGGCGAACATTTTTATGGAGAAGTCTTCTTTAGGTAATGATAGTCCTCCGTGACCTGTGAAATTAATACAATGAACATGATAGTCCTCTGCAAGTATTTTCTTCAGATCAGCAAACTGGTCCATTGATCCGATGGCACCATGAAGTAAAAGCAGGTGTTGCATATACTATATATAAGCAGGCAATATAAAAAAAGTCCCCCGGAATATTCCGGGGGACTGTATAACTAAGTGTTAGTTAGTTTTATTGAACCACCACTCTACACATGGTTAAGCGGTTGCCATTGGCATCACCCACTTCAACCCAGTAAAGTCCTTTGCCATAAGCCCTGAGATCAACATGCATCCTTTGATAAGGAGCACCGATTGTATACCTCTGGGTAAGAACCCTGTTTCCGCTTGCGTTGAAAACGGT
>DAOQRQ010000200.1:0-5986 GCA_035355815.1 Ferruginibacter sp.
AGGCTGTCGCCCATATTGGTCCAATACTCCCCCTCTGCCTGCTGTATATATAAAGCCTTTCCCACTACTACTACACCGAGTAATACTATTCCTAAAAAACAGAGGTAAACTCTCCAGAGTATGTCTTTTTTTATATCCAAATGATCGGTCGCCCGAAAGCGCTTTTAAAATGTTTGTTCTTTTTAACAGGCCGGTTGCCTGTCTTATTTTTTCTCCAGCAAATACGGAGGCGACGTTAGTTCCTTTAATCCCAGGGGCTCCACTGCTTTTATCAGTTCACTTGCCTTACTCCTGAAAATGACCTCACTCTTAATTGTCTTATACTCGTACTCAAGTTCTTTTATATGTTTTTCAGTTACACTGATCTTTCTTGTCAGCTTATCGGCATAATGACCATTATAGATATACAATACAGCCAGCAATGCCAGGAAAAGGAAGAAGGGAATATTCTTCACCACCCACCGGTGACTGATGAATTTCTTCCAGTCTGTTTTTGACGTGGTTGATTGCTGCTCTTTTTCTTTGATATCTTCTTCGCTCATGCCTGATACTGAGAATTTTTTATTTTAAAACTTTTACTTTTTTTCAGCCACCCTGAGTTTTGCACTCCGTGAACGGCTGTTTTGTTTTAATTCAGCTTCTGATGCAGTAACTGGTTTTTTGGTGATTATCTTCAGCGGGCTTTCGGTACGGCGGCCATACACATCGTCGGGCGGGGCTTCATCAAAAGTTCCATTGCGAAAAAAATTCTTCACAATACGGTCTTCCAGTGAATGAAACGTTATAACAGCAATACGGCCTCCGTTTTGAAGAACATCTACCGCTTGCTGCAGCAGCTCTCTTAATGCGCCAAACTCGTCATTCACTTCTATTCGTAAGGCCTGGAATACCTGGGCAAAGTATTTCTGAGGATTCCCTTTTACCACCGGTTTTACTGCCATCTTAAACTCATTGATGGTTCTGATGGGAGCAAGCTGCCGTTGTGTTACGATCGTTTTCGCTAATGTTTTTGCATTGGTTACTTCGCCGAACTGTTCAAAGAGTTTATGCAACTGCTGTTCGGAGTAATCCCGGATGATGTCCGCAGCCGTTTTTTGCTGGCGCTGGTCCATACGCATGTCCAGGGCAGCATCAAACCGGATGGAGAAACCCCGGTCTGCTTCATCAAACTGGTGACTGGAAACGCCAAGGTCGGCAAGGATCCCATTTACCGAAGTAATTTTATGCAATCGTAAAAAGCGTTGCAGGTGCCTGAAGTTTTGGGGAATGAATAGTACCCGGTCGTCTTTAGGCAGGTTGGCTGCAGCATCTTTATCCTGGTCAAAGGCGATCAATCTTCCATTCGCATTCAGTTCTTTCAGAATAGCAAGACTGTGTCCGCCTCCACCAAAAGTGCAATCAACATAAATACCTGCAGGGTCTATCTGCAATCCATCAATACATTCCTTCAGTAACACAGGAACATGATAATTGGCAGGTTGATCCGTTAATGGGTCAACAGATGATATTTTACCGGAGTTACCCATACTTATCAGCTATTCAACTTATCATCCCGCCTGTTCATCACCTCGTTGGCAAGGTCGCTGAACGATTGTGGTGTAAAAGTTTCAAAGAACTGTTTATACTTACTTTTATCCCAGATCTCAATTTTATTAACTGCCGAAACCAGCACAATATCTCTCTCCAAACCGGCGTGTTCAGCCAGGTTCTTTGGCAACAACAGCCTGCCTGCAGAATCCAGTTCCAACTGTGTTGCCCCGTTCAAAAAGTAACGCCTGAATTCACGTACCTTAGGGTCAAAATCATTTAGTTTGCTGATCTCAGAAAAAATAGGTTCCCAGCTTTGTTGGGGGTATAGGGTCAGGCACTTTTCAAACCCCCGGTTTATGACGAACTGGGAGGATGCCTCTTCCGGCAGCTGCTTTTTAAAGCCTGCCGGTAAAAGGAAGCGCCCTTTGGCGTCTAAAGTGGCCTCATATTCTCCCAGAAAACCTATCATTTTCAATCAATTATCCTATTAATTAACAGATATTTCCACAAAATAACACTTTTTCCCACTTTCTGAACAAATTTGGTATAAAGTTTTTTTTCCACATGGAGCTTTGCTGTAAGGGCGTGGCTTTAAGAAGGAAAAGTCGTATGTTGCTGTGAATTGAATGTGGAAAGCTGTGGATTACTGTTAATTTCTAAAGATAAATCCCTACTTATGGCTTTGGCTGGTTATTCGGGAACCCCACTTATAAAAAAACTGGGCATTAATCCGTCGATGAAAGTTCTGTTGGTAAATGCTCCCGGAGATTACTTTGAGTTACTGCAGGCAGACATCTCCGGTCAGCTTGTTTCGTCAAAACAAACACCCGACCTTGTACATCTCTTTGCAAAAAACAATGTTGCTTTTACAGTAGCAATGAAAAAAGTTTTGAAATTGTGTAAACAGAATTCTTCTATGGTGATCTGGGTTTCGTGGTACAAGAAGAGTTCAGGTATTGCTACAGATATAACAGAAGATGTTATCAGGCAATTTGCCCTTAAAAATAATTTAGTGGATATAAAAGTGTGTGCAGTAAGTAATGAATGGAGTGGCTTAAAACTGGTGGTTCCGGTTTCAAAACGATAAGAAATTATTTGGCAAGTGGTATGGTAACGGTAAAGCTGCTGCCCTTACCCAGTATGCTTTCCGCTTTAATGTTTCCATGATGGGCATCCACCATGGTCTTTACATAGCTCAGTCCCAATCCAAATCCCTTTACATTATGTACATTCCCCGTGTGTGCCCGGTAGAATTTTTCAAATATCCTGTTCAGGGTTTCTTTTGTCATGCCGATCCCGTTATCTTCTATCCTTATTTTTAACGCATTGCCGGCATTTTTTGTACTTAGCTTTATATGCGGATTTTCTTTTGAATACTTCACGGCATTATCAAGCAGGTTATTGATGAGGTTGGTAAAGTGTACTTCGTCGGCGAGGATAATATCTTTTTCAGCTTCCAGGCTTACTTCCAGTTTTCCATTTTTCTCTTCTACCTGTAGTTGAATATTATTCAAAGCGCTGGCGATCAGGTCGTGTGCATCCATCCGTTTAAGTTTTAACTGTACTTCCTGTTTATCCAGCAAAGCCGCCTGCAGTATGGTTTCTACCTGCTTGTTCATTCGTTTATTCTCTTCCTTGATGATGCCTGTAAAATATTTGCTCTTCTCCGGGTCACTGGCCACTTTTTCATTCTTTAACGCATCCACTGCAAGCGATATGGTTGCCAATGGTGTTTTAAATTCATGCGTCATGTTATTGATAAAATCAGATTTTATCTCACTCAGCTTTTTTTGTTTCAACAATGTTCGTATGGTAATAAAAAAGGCAGCTGTGATAATTACCGTGAATAGTATGGCGCCGATAATGAACCAGATCATCTCTTTCCATACCAGCCGCTGCTGATGGGGAATGATCACATAAAGCAATTCTTCCCTTACCAGGTTTTCAAAATTGCTTCCGCTGGGTGGTTCAAGCGAATAAACGAGATTCAGGCTATTGGAAGAATCAGCATAGTACTTGAAAAAATTTTCACTGTATACCTGGTCGCCATTGATCGCATTCACCCGTACATTGAATTCAAATGGATAATTATTGAGATTGAATTTGTTAAGTGCCGTACGGATGATCTCGGCTATTTCATCTTTTGAGAACCGCTTGATCACAGAAGGTTTAAAATACTGCATCTGCAAACGGTCGCCCGGGAAAAGCAGGTCGGTCTTTTGTGGCAATTGTAACAGGGAGCCTTTGTCCTGGGTTAATACAGCTCCGGCATAGCCCACGGCCTGAACAAAATTATCCTCGATCTGTTTATTACGTGAATCCCGGGCACTTTGTATCCACAATACCTGGAAAAAAATAAGCCCCAGCAACGAAAGCAGGATCAGCACCGTTATAATAGGAAATATTTTCTTCATCTGCCGGTAAAGGTAAATCAGTATACTGCGGTAAAATACATAAAACCTATTAAACATTAAATTTAACTAAGGTTTAGAATTTTTGATGAATTAACCTGTGTACGAATACATTTTTCAGGAATTAAATATTACTTTAGAAATATGATAGAACCAGCCCCCGGTATATTACTTATTGCAGACCCTTTCTTAAAGGATCCTAATTTTCTTCGGACGGTTGTTTTTTTATGCGAACACCGAAAAGAAGGAAGTTTTGGACTGGTTTTAAATAAACAGATCGAACAAACACTTGATCAGTTGATCGCTGACATGGAGGGATTTGATTTTCCTGTTTATTATGGCGGACCCGTACAGATGGATACGCTTCATTTTCTGCACCAGTATCCCGATCTCATTCCCGATGCCATTAAAGTAAACAATGATATTTACTGGGGAGGGAATTTTGAATCCCTTACAGCCCTGATAAAAAATAACAGCATCGACGGATCTAAAATAAAATTCTTCGTTGGCTACAGTGGCTGGGGAGATGGCCAGTTATCCGGCGAAATGGATGAAAAAAGCTGGCTTACGGTACCTGCCAGCAGCAACCTGGTCTTTAATACAGCACATGATGAGATATGGAAAGAAAGCCTGTACCACCTGGGTGGCGAATATGAAGCCCTCGTCAATTATCCCATTGACCCGCAGTTGAATTAATGAAAGAAATATTATTATCTTCCCTTTCAAAACCAGCAACTGTTGCTTTATTCATTTGTAAAAATCATTGCCCGGCTTGCTATACCCATCTATTGCAGAGATATTGCCATTAACCAAAAGGAATATTTAAAACACAAAGGGCCGCTGCTTCTTGCCACCAACCACCCCAATTCTTTTTTAGATGCCATTATACTTTGTACCCTGTTTGATAAACCTGTTTATTCGCTGGCACGGGGAGATGCATTTAAGAACAGGTTTTTGGCCAGGCTTCTTTTTCTTTTCAAAATGTTCCCTGTTTACCGGGTAAGTGAGGGTGTAGAGAACCTGGAAGAAAACTACAAAACCTTTGAACAATGCAAAACCATTTTCAAACAAAATGGTATTGTACTCATCTTCAGCGAAGGCAGGTGCATCAATGAGTGGCATTTAAGGCCACTAAAGAAAGGTACGGCACGGCTGGCCATCAGCAGCTGGGCTGAAGGGATAGACCTGGAAGTGCTTCCGGTAGCACTCAATTACAGCTCTTTTAAAAAATTCGGAAAGAATATGAAGCTGTTCTTCGGAAACATGATCACAAAGGAACAGGTAGGCTATAAAAACAGCGACGGTCTTGCCATCCGGCAATTCAATGATATCTTAAAAGAACAGCTCGGACAATTTGTATTTGAAATTGAAGAACAGGATCGCAAAAAACTAAAGGAGAAATTTTATGTGCCGCAATCCCTGTTTAAAAAGATATTCCTTTTTATTCCGGCAGTAACCGGCCTCCTTATTCATCTTCCGCTTTATTACTTTGTACAATGGCTGGGCAACAGTATGAACAAAGAACCGGGGCATTATGATTCCAAGATCGTAGGGTTGTTATTTATTCTTTACCCCCTGTTCTTATTGCTGCTTGGCTCGGTTCTTTTTTTGTTCACGGGTAACTGGCTGTCGTTTTTGCTGTTACCGATCCTTCCTTTCACAGCCTGGGCGTATGTGCAGTTAAAAAAACAACTGGATTAAATACAAAATGATCCGGGCCGCTGCAAAAGCGTGCCCGCTCAATAAAAAAGCCCACACAAGTGTATGGGCTTTACTGATAATCATTTCGGTTATTATACTTCTTCTGCTCCTTCTACCAACACGGTTGTCTTATTATTCAGCACTTCCACAAAACCGCTTTTAATACTGAAAGAAGATGTTTGTGTTTTGTCTTTCAGGATTTTCAGCCTGCCTTCCTTTAATGCACTTACCATGGGAGCATGTTTGTCCAATACTTCAAACAAACCGCCGATGCCCGGCAACTGAACGCCGTATACATCGCCGCTGAAAATTTTCTGTTCGGGAGTTAATATCTCTAGTGTCAT